>NZ_CAXBCK010000005.1:0-94775 GCF_963974425.1 uncultured Marixanthomonas sp. | reverse complement strand
ATTCACGACCACACGAGCCAATACCGCCTAAACGTGCTGCTTCCTGACGGAAACCAACTTGTTTCATTTCGATACGGGTATTGAATGTGCGGGCAAATTCTTTGATTAATTGTCTGAAATCTACACGCTCTTCGGCAGTATAATAGAAAATAGCTTTTGAACCGTCACCTTGGTATTCAATATCACTAATCTTCATTTTTAAGCCTAAGCGAATAGCAATCTCACGTGATTGCTTTTGAATACTAGGTTCTTTATCACGGCAACTCTGCCATTTATCAATATCTTTTTGAGAGGCTTTTCGGTATATTTTTGGGAGCGCATCCATATCTACGCGCTCATTTTTCTTTTTCATTTGTACACGAACCAGTTCGCCAGTAAGTGTAACAATCCCAATGTCATGACCTGGTGACGCCTCGGTAGCAACCACATCGCCCATGCTTAGGGTGAGGTTTTCGTTATTGTGATAAAAGTGTTTCCGTCCATTTTTAAAACGCACTTCCACTCCTTTAAAAGGTTCCATATCGGCAGGAAGTGACATATTGGAAAGCCAGTCAAACACCGTTAATTTATTACAGCCATCGGTACCGCAAGTTCCGTTGTTTTTGCATCCCTTTGGCTGTCCGTTGGCGCCTGTGGCACAGCTTGTACAGCCCATATTGTATATATATAGCTCATTTTCAAAAGAAAACGAGACGAAGATTAAACATTCTCTTGAAAAGTAAAGATACCAATAATTGAAGAACCTACTTCTTAAACTTTAGTTTTTCTGAACGACCTTTTTTAAAGATTTTGTTACTATTCGGAATGCCTTTTCGAAGCTCTTTCTGCTCATCATAAGGAAGCTGAATAACTTCTTTACACTCAGTGCTACAACAGGTTTCCATAGCTTCGGAACATGCTTCACATTGGATAAAAAGCAAGTGACACGCTTCGTTAGCACAATTTACATGTGTATCGCAAGGGGTGCCACACTGATGGCAATTGGCAATTATGTCTTCGGTAATTCGTTCCCCTCGACGGTGATCGAACACAAAGTTTTTACCAATAAATTTATTGTCCAAGCCTTTATTTTCCACTTGACGAGCGTATTCAATGATGCCGCCTTCAAGTTGATATACATTTTTAAATCCTTTGTGTTTGTAATAAGCACTGGCTTTTTCACATCGAATTCCACCAGTGCAATACATTACTAGGTTTTTATCTTCCTTATGGTCTTTTAAATCGGCTTCAATAATGTCCAGCGAATCGCGAAACGTATCTACATCAGGTGTTACGGCGCCTTGAAAGTGACCAATTTCACTTTCGTAGTGGTTCCTCATATCGACTAAAACCGTGTTGGGATCATCGATAAGTTTGTTGAAATTTTCAGCATCTACGTGCACGCCTTTGTTCGTTACATCAAAGGTTTCATCGTTTAAGCCATCTGCAACAATTTTTGGTCTAACCTTTACTTTCAGTTTTAAGAAAGATTTCAAATCGTGCTCAATGGCGATATTCAATCGAACGCCATTCAAGAAATAGATAGCGTCGATAAATTCTTTAAAACTTCCGAAGTTCTTGGCAGGTACTGAAAGTTGGGCGTTAATCCCTTCGTGTGCCACATAAATACGGCCTAGAACATCCAGCTCGTCCCAAGCGATAAACAAATGATTTCTGAAAAGTTCTGGATTGCCAATCTTGGCATATTGGTAAAAAGAGAGGGTCAAGCGGTCTTCGCCTGCTTGTTCCAATAAATCGGCCCGCTCTTTTGCACTTAAGGTGTTGTACAGTTGCATGCTATACTTTTTTTGAGTGAAAAGAATAATTTAAAAAATAGTGCGGCAAAAATAAGCAAACCCTTCGTTTTTGGCAATAAAAGAATGATGTTCATGATTTTTTGTATTTTAGTAGAGACTTCCCTCTTTAACCAACCGAATTGATTTTAATAGGATGAAAAAATTACTTTTTTTTCTCTGCTTGCTTATATCAACAAGTGCAATCTGTCAAGTAACGGCTATTCCCGATGAAAATTTTGAAGAAGCTCTAATTGACCAAGGTATAGATAGCGACGATACTATAAACGGGCAAGTTCTTACAAGTGATATTGAAAAAGTTGTAGAGCTTGATGTGTCATATTGGGGAATAGAGGACTTGACCGGGTTAGAAAATTTTACAGCCCTAGAAATTTTAGATGTTACAGCTAATTATTTGACAACACTTGATGTAAGCAATAATGTTGAATTAAAGGAACTTTATTGTGGTGAGGATTCAGTAGGTTTTACCATGAATTTTTTCTTCTTTGGACTTTAGCAACAATGTAAACCTTGAGATACTCTATGGTGAAAATTTAGATTTCGAACATTTAAATGTAAAAAATGGAAACAATGCTATACTAACTGTTACATTTCCTTGCGAATTTGAGGGAGAACCTTGTGAGTTAACAAAGCTAAATTGTGTTATGGTAGATGACGAAGCTGCGGCTAATAATCACGAACCACCTTATTCAAACTGGTTTATACAAGCCGATTATATATACTCTGAAGACTGCACTTTAGACAGTTCTTCTGAAAAAGAAAAAGTGCTTTCCATCTACCCCAACCCGGTAAAAGACAAACTGATTATAAAAAATACAAAATTTGAAACTTCACAATTAAGCCTAAGTACTTATACCATTCAAGGAAAAGCGGTAGTTTCAAAAAACATTCAATTTGAAAATGAAACCTCAATAGATGTTTCTGATTTATCTTCAGGGATGTATTTTATCAGTATAGAAGATAAAAATGGAAAAACGTCTACTCAAAAATTCATGAAATTTTGATGTCTTCTTCAGAATACAATTACCTTAAAAATAGTCATGTAGAATTCATTTCAGTTCTGTTAACAAAAAAATTAGTTTCAGGGTTTTTACTTTTGTAGTAAAAGCAAAGAAATAGTACCTTAGCCTACTGACTTATTTACAGCTAAAACACACACTATGAGCAAAGAAAAAGAAGCAAAATTAAAAGCGTTAAAGCTTACACTAGATAAAATGGATAAAACGTACGGAAAAGGTACGGTTATGAAAATGGGGGATGCTGCAGTACAAGAAGTAGATGTAATCCCAACAGGATCATTAGGACTTGATGTAGCATTAGGTGTAGGAGGATATCCAAGAGGAAGAGTAGTTGAAATATACGGTCCAGAATCTTCAGGTAAAACAACGTTAACCTTACACGCTATTGCTGAAGCACAAAAAAAAGGAGGTATCGCCGCTTTTATTGACGCAGAACACGCTTTTGATCGCTATTATGCCGAAAAACTAGGGGTTGACATTGAAAACTTGATAATTTCACAACCAGATAATGGGGAACAGGCATTAGAAGTTACCGATAACTTAATTAGAAGTGGTGCTATCGATATTATTGTAGTCGATTCAGTAGCGGCATTAACACCAAAAAGTGAGATTGAAGGTGAAATGGGTGATAGCAAAATGGGGCTTCACGCTCGGTTAATGTCACAAGCCTTGCGTAAACTAACTGGTTCTATTAGCAAGACTCAATGTACGGTTATATTTATCAATCAACTACGTGAAAAAATTGGGATAATGTTCGGTAATCCAGAAACCACAACTGGTGGTAACGCTCTTAAATTCTATTGCTCTGTTAGGCTTGATATTCGTCGTTCTACTCAAATTAAAGACTCAAACAGTGATGTACAAGGGAATAAAACCCGTGTAAAAGTTGTGAAAAATAAAGTAGCACCACCATTTAAAACGGCTGAATTTGACATTATGTACGGGAAAGGAATCTCTAAAGTAGGTGAGGTTGTCGATTTGGGTGTTGATTTTGAAATAATTAAAAAAAGTGGTTCTTGGTATAGCTACGACGAAACCAAATTAGGGCAAGGTCGTGACGCAGTTAAAACATTGCTTTTAGACAACCCAGAACTTATGGAAGAATTAGAAACCAAAATAAAAGACGCCATAAAAGCCCTTAAAGAATAAAAAGGTACATTCTACACGCAACCTTTTGGAAATTAGGGTATCTACAGTATGTAGGGCCTTGATTATTAGTATCGTTTGCACTGTAATTAAGTAATAACCATCAATAACCACGGTACCGCATTTTGACTTTAAACGAGCTCATACTAAAATGTAAGAAGCAGGACAGTAAGGCACAGGAAGCATTGTACAAACAATATTCCGGCATCTTATTTGCCATTTGTTTGCGGTATTCACCCAATAAAACCGAAGCCGAAGACAATTTACAAGACGCTTTTATTACCATTTTTAAAAAGATTGAGCAGTATAAAGCAAAAGGCTCTTTTGAAGGTTGGATAAAACGAGTAACCGTCAACACTGTACTTCAAAAATATCGTAAACAAAAGATTTACAATATAGATGATGAAGAACGAATAGAACAAGAAGACGAAGTAACAGTAGAAACAGAAACGGTACCGTTGGATTTTTTATTGAAAATTATCCAAGAATTACCAGATCGTTACAGACTAGTATTTACATTATACGTCTTGGATGATTATTCACATAAAGAAATAGCCGAAATGTTAGGAATTAGCGATGGCACGTCTAAATCTAACTTGGCAAGAGCAAGAGGAATTTTAAAGAATAAGATAGGCAACTATAACCCTTAAATTAACGTATATAAAGTAGAACTCCCCTCTATGAAAAACAAAAAGCACATAGACGAGCTTTTTAAAGAGCGTTTCAAAAACCATGAAATGACTCCACCTCCACACGTTTGGGATAATATTCAAGCAGAATTACAGGAAAAGAAAAAAGACCGGAAAGTAATTCCACTTTGGTGGAAACTAGGCGGTGTAGCTGCTTTATTGGCGTTGTTGTTCACTGTTGGAAATTCAGTTTTTAATACCGAAGAAACCAATAATAGCGTGGTAACTGAAGAAACCAACATTATTGAGAATTCTGAAATAGAAAAAGACGGAGAAGTTAAAACAGGAGAGGATATTTTTAATACTACACAAGTAGCTTCAGAAACAGAGAAAAGTACAGAGAAAACAGGGGACAATACACCGACCGAAAAACAATCTTCAGATACAAACAAGGCTTCAAACAACAACTTGAATTCACAACAAAACAATACATCTGCTGTTGCTGTTGAAAATACTTCGGAAGAAATCAAAAATCAAAAAAACTATAAGTCTTCTTCTGAAAAAACAAATATAATTACTGAAAAAAGCAATAGAAAATCTGACAAAAAGGCCGTTGCAATTGCTTCGAAAACGGATACTAAAAATTTAAAAGATAGTTCGAAAAACGATAGCAATACTGCCATCGCTTCTGAAAAAACTAGTTCAAACCAAACAAATCAACAACGGAAAAAAAGCACTGACCTAATCAATAAGGAGAAAAGTATTTCCGAAGAAAATAAAGTTGAAACGGCTACTGCTAAAACACAAAGTGATGTAATAAAAGAAACTGAAAAGAAATCTATCTTTGACGAAATTGAGGCCACTAAAAAAGTAGAAGAAGCTGTTGTTACATCAAAAAAACCACAAAATAGATGGGATGTAGCTCCTAACGTAGCACCTGTTTATTATAGTTCTCTTAATGGTGGGTCTTCAATAGATCCTGCATTTGCAGATAATTCACAAAACAGTGACGTTAATATTAGCTACGGTGTTCAAGTTGCGTATAATATTACAGATAGATTAAGCATACGTTCTGGTGTAAACAATGTAAATCTTGGTTATGCAACAGGAGGTATAGATGTGGGTACAGGTCCTGTGGCGTTTGGACTCAGAACAATTGATTACAATGGGAATGGAGAAATAGTCATTGCTGCTGACAAAGGAGCCTTGGAGAATATAAGTCCGATGGACGGATTTGGCTCTATCAACCCAAAATCTACCGGTGGAAGCGCTCAAATTATACAAGACATTAGTTATTATGAAGTACCTTTAGAAATAAAATACGCCCTTTTAAACAATCGCTTTGGCATTAATATGATTGGCGGGGTAAGTACACTCTTTTTAGGTAATAATGAGATTTCAGTTGAAGATGGCGGTTTTAGGAGTGTATTAGGAGAAGCTAACAACCTTAATTCATTAAGTTTCACTACGAATGTAGGAGTTGGTTTTGATTATAAAATTAGTAAAAGATTAAAGTTTAATGTTGAACCTATGTTTAAGTATCAACTTAATCCATACACAGACTCATCTGTAGGATTTAAACCATATTACATTGGCCTGTATAGCGGGTTGAGTTTTAAGTTTTAGGTTAGTGCCAATTTTTAAAGTTTAATTGGCACATTTTTTAGTTGGTTAGGTTTGGGTGATGCCAAACATGATTAAAGAAAACCGTTCTTCGCCATAGGACGGTTTTTTTATATCGTAGGATTAAGTAGCTCCTCTTCTATTATGCTATGTGTAGTATGGTTCAACATCCGCCTATCTTCCATACTTAATATTTTAGTGGGTAAGGTTTCTTGAACTTTCACCCGCATCTTACCTGGACTAGCTGATAAAAAAGAATAGGAAAACCTTTTTTTATTGTCATGGAACGTCATCGGTGCAATAGGAATTTGATGATTTATTGCCAAACGAAAAGCCCCATCTTTAAATGTATCCAAAACTATAGTGAGGTCGTCTGGAACACGACCCTCAGGAAAAATACAAACGCTTAACCCTTGATTCAATTTATCTTGTGCCCTTTTAAAAACTTCTAGCCGACTTTTGGGATTATTACGGTCTACCAAGATACATGTACGTTTATAGAAAAAGCCGAAAATGGGTATTTTAGACAATTCCTTTTTTCCTACAAATACAAATGGATTTCGGGTTACATACAGCATCAACATAATATCGGCCATCGAGGTGTGGTTCGCCACGAACATATAACTTTGTCCTTTTTTATATCGGGTTTCGCGTTTTATTTTAGGAATAAAACCCATCCCGAATAAAATAATGGTCGCCCACAACCGCGCCAAAGCAAAAAAGAACGGATACCACTTTTCACGGAGAATACTTATCAATAGTACTGGGAAGAGTATAATAATAGGTACCGAAAGAAGGATATAGAACCAAATACGGTATAAAAAAATTAAGAAGTAGTTTATTATTTTCATTCAAAGGCCAAAAGTAATGATTTGAGGCGTATCAAAAAGGTAAAAAAAGTACCTTTGCTGAAAATCGATTATTAATTAAAATAGATTCCCGTTTTTTCGGGAAATTATTATGTCTAGAATACTCACAGGAATACAAAGCACAGGAACGCCACACTTAGGAAATATTTTAGGAGCCATCAAACCTGCAATAAACATGGCAAACGACCCTAAAAATGAATCGTTTTTGTTTATTGCCGATATGCATTCCCTAACGCAAATAAAAGATGCTGAAACGTTACGAAACAACACCTACAGCGTTGCAGCAACCTGGTTAGCTTTTGGATTAGACATAAATAGAGTAGTTTTTTACCGTCAAAGTGATGTGCCACAAACAACAGAACTTTCTTGGTATTTAAGTTGCTTTTTTCCGTACCAACGATTAACACTAGCGCACTCTTTTAAAGACAAAGCTGATCGCTTGGAAGATGTAAATGCAGGTTTATTTACATACCCAATGTTAATGGCAGCCGATATTTTACTTTATGATGCCGAAGTTGTTCCCGTAGGAAAAGATCAATTGCAGCATATTGAAATGACGCGCGACGTCGCCTCCCGTTTCCATGCTAAAATGGGCGAAACTTTTGTGCTGCCTGAAGGGAAAATTCAAGAAAACACTAAGCTTATTCCCGGTACCGATGGTTCAAAAATGAGTAAATCGAACAATAACTTTATCAATATTTTTTTGCCTGATAAAAAACTTCGGAAGCAAATAATGAGTATTGATACTGACAGTACACCTTTAGAAGAACCGAAAAACCCAGATACGTGTAATGTGTTTGCACTTTATAAATTGTTAGGTTCCCCTGAACAAGTATCTGAAATGCGCGGTAATTACGAAAACGGTGGCTACGGCTACGGTCACGCCAAACAAGCCCTTTTTGAACTGATAACCGAAACCTTTTCTGAAGAACGCACTAAGTATAATCACTACATCAACAATTTAGATGAAATCGATGAAGCGTTAAAAGTTGGAGCCGAAAAAGCAGGAAAAGTAGCTGATGAGGTGTTGAAACGCGTTCGTAAAAAGGTAGGATACTAAATTAACTGAAACAATTTGCCCGGTAACGGCCGCACGACACCTTTTAACTCCATATTTAACAAAATAGTTGCGGCCTTAAAAGTAGGAATTTGGCATTCTAGCGCAATAATATCTAACAACTCTTTGTCCTTTTCCTTTAAAAAACGATAGACTTTTTTCTCTTCCTCGGTCAGTTCAACAAAAAGTTGAGTTTGCTGTGGTGTTTTGTCTTTATCTTCTACTTCCCATCCTAATTGGTAGATGAGGTCAGCAGCATTGGTTAGCAAATGTGCCTGTTGTGTTTTAATTAAGTTATTGCATCCTTGGCTTTGCTTATCGGTACTTCGGCCGGGTACTGCAAATACTTCTCGGTTATAAGAATTTGCAATATCAGCGGTAACAAGACTTCCCCCTTTTTCAGCAGACTCTATGACTATGGTAGCTTCAGATAAACCAGCAATGATACGGTTACGCTTTAAAAAATTGTTTCGGTCAAAAGGGTCATCGCTCCAAAATTCGGTGATAAAGCCGCCGTTTTTCTCCATGTTTGCAACATACTTTTTATGTACTTTTGGATAGATTTGATTTAACCCGTGTGCTAAACACGCGACGGTTTGCAATCCATTGTCCATTGCCGCTTTATGAGCGGTAATATCGACTCCATAGGCAAAGCCAGAAACAATAACTGGATTAAGTGGCGCTAATTTTTCAATTAATTGTTGACATAAAACACTTCCGTAGGTTGTTGCTTTTCGAGTACCCACGATACTAATAATTTTTTTGTTCTTTAAATCGATGTTTCCGCTATGGAAAAACAGAATCGGACCGTCCAAACAGTGTTTCAGGCGTTCGGGATAGGTTTTATCAAGAAAGTAACTGTATTTAATTTTTTCTTCTTCAATAAAACGGAGTTCAGCTTCAGCTTCTGTAAGTTGTTGATTTTCGTTGAGATCTTTCAGCTTAAAGGTCCCTATTCCATCTACTTTTAGCAAATTATGCTTTTTCTCTTTAAAAATAGCTTCCGCAGAACCTACGGCACGCAATAATTTTTTAGCAGACGTATCGCCCAAATTAGGAGTACGCTGTAAGGCAAGGGTGTAAAGTAATTCTTTTTGTGATAACATAAGGCTACATATGCAATCGGGGAGTAGTTAAAAATACACTTTTTTAAGTTGTTGATAAATTTTAAGCCGAGTAATTGATATACATGAAAATTTAATCTATGTTTGTTAGTATGCAACTAGCCACTTACATAAAAGACTTACTATATAGGTATGAGTGTGTTATCATTCCGGGGTTTGGTGCGTTTTTAACGCAATATCGTTCCGCTAGAATCGATGAAGAAACCAACACTTTTTATCCACCTGGAAAATCACTTTCATTTAACAGGCAGTTGCAAACCAATGATGGGTTATTGGCAAATTATGTTGCTTCAGTAGAAAACTGCAGTTATGAAACAGCTGTTCAAAAAATTCGAAATTTTACGGCCAACATATCCCTTCAACTTACAGAAGGTGAAACCGTTTTACTTAAAAACTTAGGTGAGTTTGGATTGAACGCTGAAAAGTCAATGCAATTTATCCCTTCGGAAACTGAAAATCTTAGTACTGCATCTTTTGGGTTAAGTGCGTATGTTTCAACAAAAGTAAACCGCGAAGAATATAAAGAAAAGGTTGAAACCCTTGAAGAAAAAGCACCTATCCATTTTACACCAGAGCGTCGCACAGCCAAACCGTATTTAAAATATGCTGCAATTGGCTTGATAGCACTTACTTTAGGTGGTTTTGGAGGTATGAAGCTATACGAAAGCCAAGTACAAAAACATAATTTTGCAGCAAAGCAAGAGGCCGACAGCCGTATAGAAAGCCAAATTCAAGAGGCGACTTTTGTTATAGAAAACCCATTACCAGCATTAAAAATTACCGTTCCAAAACAAACTGGAAAATATCATATCATTGCTGGAGCCTTCCGTATGGAAGAAAATGCCAAGAAAAAAATAGCACAACTTTCAGATAAAGGATTTTCTGCAAAACTGATTGGCGTCAACAAATATGGCCTACACCAAGTTGTGTACAGTAGTTTTGAAGACAGACGAGAAGCCCTGCAAGAACTGCGGACCATTAAACGTAATGAAAACGAAGCCGCTTGGTTATTAGTTAAGGATCTTTCTAACTAAATAATAACCCCTTTCTTTATTCCATTTCATTAAAAACGAATGTACCTTTGCAAAAATTTATTTTGCAATGGAATCTAGAACATCTTTAGAGTCAAGAACTATTATTACAGACCTAGTGCTTCCTAGTGAGACCAACCCTATTGGTAACATGTTTGGAGGTGAATTATTAGCTAGAATGGACCGTGCAGCTGGTATTGCTGCCCGTAGACATAGCCGTCGTGTTGTAGTAACAGCTTCGGTTAATCACGTAGCTTTTAATAAAATGATTCCGCTAGGAAGTGTTGTTACCGTAGAAGCTAAAGTGTCCCGAGCCTTTAAAAGCTCCATGGAAGTATTTATGGATGTTTGGATTGAAGACCGCGAAAGTGGTATGCGCAGTAAGGCTAATGAAGCTATTTACACTTTTGTAGCTGTAGATGAAATGGGAAGTCCAGTGCCAATTCCCCCTTTAAAACCAGAAACAGAACTGGAAAAAGAACGCTACGAAGCTGCTTTACGAAGAAGACAATTAAGTTTAGTCTTAGCAAAAAAGATGGATCCAAAAGATGCAACTGAGCTAAAAGCACTTTTTAAGTAAAGATGAAATTTTTGTAGAAATTAGAGAAAAACTGATTTGTTACTATTTATTGATTGTATCTTAGCTTTAATTCAGAAAAAGCGATCAATAATTACACATGAATCAATCAATTCATCCCACGTACGCTTCAATTTTTGAAAAAGATTTAATAGAAGAAATTGAACAAACTGCTGTCTTTAAAAAAATTCCCCAAGACACAACCTTAATTAATATTGGCGATTACGTAAAATCAATGCCTTTACTTCTCTCAGGTGCTATTAAAGTGCTTCGTGTAGATGATAACGGCGATGAATTATTAATGTACTTTTTAGAAACTGGTGACACCTGTGCCATGACCATGTCTTGCTGTTTGGGGCATACCAAAAGTGAAATTAAAGCAGTAGCCGAATTAGATACAGAGCTTTTAATGATTCCTGTACAAAAGATGGAGGAATGGACTGCTAAATATAAAAGTTGGAGAAACTTTGTATTTGAGAGCTATCATAGCCGTTTACAAGAATTATTACACACAGTAGATACCATTGCCTTTTTAAATATGGATGAACGTCTGTTGAAGTATTTAAAAGAAAAAGCTAAAGTTTCTGGTGATACTACGTTACACACTACGCACCAAGAAATTGCTTACGATTTAAACACCTCCAGAGTTGTGATATCAAGACTTTTAAAGAAACTGGAGACTATGAAAAAAATAAAGCTAAAGCGAAACAGCATAACATTACATTCCTTTTGATTGCTCTATGTAACATAAGATACGTTTGTAAAAAAGCATTTATCCTACTTTTGCCTAAAATCATTTCAGTTTAATGGATATCACTCAAATTTTAGGATATATTGGGGCTTTAGCAATTGGTATTGTTTTAGGTTTAATAGGTGGCGGAGGTTCAATTTTAACCGTTCCCGTACTTGTTTACTTACTGTATGTCAACCCTGTTACTGCAACAGCTTATTCTTTGTTTGTTGTAGGTGTTTCAGCTTTAGTGGGAGCTATTCGAAATATCCAAAAAGGATTGGTAGACTTTAAAACAGCTATCGTTTTTGCTATTCCCGCTTTTATAGCTGTCTACACCACTCGAAAATTTTTAGTACCAGCAATACCTGATCAACTTTTTGAAATTAATGGTTTTTTAGTAACTAAAAACATCGCTATCATGGTGTTTTTTGCTATAATCATGTTTGTGGCTGCCATTTCGATGATTAAATCAAACGGTAAAAAAATAACTTCTGAAACAACAGTTGTATATAATTACCCATTAATAATTATTGAAGGAATTGTAGTAGGACTATTAACAGGAGTCGTAGGTGCTGGCGGAGGTTTTCTTATTATTCCAGCGTTGGTTTTGTTAGCAAAACTACCCATGAAAAAAGCCGTAGCCACTTCTCTTCTTATTATTGCTATAAAATCGTTAATTGGTTTTATAGGCGATGTTGAAAACCTAGACATAGATTGGACTTTTCTATTAATTTTCACAACCATTTCAGTAGTTGGAATATTTGTAGGTACTTGGTTAAATAAGTTCATTGACGGTAAAAAACTGAAAAAAAGCTTTGGATGGTTTGTATTGGCGATGGCCTTATATATTGTTTTTAAAGAGTTCACTAAATAAAAAATGATGGAATCTTTAAATGAACCCTACTGGGAAAACCGTTATAAAAACAAGGATACAAAATGGGATATTGGGTATGTTTCCACACCGCTAAAAACTTATTTTGATCAACTTACCAATAAAAGCTTAAAAATCTTAATTCCTGGAGGTGGTAATTCATATGAAGCAGAATACCTTCATAATAAAGGCTTTACAGAAGTCTATGTAGTAGATGTTTCAGAAACTGCTCTACAAAACTTTAAAAAAAGAGTACCTACGTTTTCTTCTGAAAAATTACTACATCAAGACTTTTTTAAGTTA
This sequence comes from uncultured Marixanthomonas sp., assembly GCF_963974425.1. Lineage (NCBI taxonomy): Bacteria > Pseudomonadati > Bacteroidota > Flavobacteriia > Flavobacteriales > Flavobacteriaceae > Marixanthomonas > uncultured Marixanthomonas sp. Next base: position 82,000 of record NZ_CAXBCK010000005.1, on the reverse strand, counting down.
GAAGAAACATTCGATCTTATTATAGAACAAACTTTCTTTTGTGCACTTAATCCTTCCTTACGTGACGAGTATGTTTCAAAAATGCATCAATTGTTAAAACCAAAAGGGAAGCTAGTGGGTCTGCTTTTCAACTTTCCCTTGACCGAAGACGGGCCGCCTTTCGGCGGAAGTGAAGCCGAATATAAAAAACGGTTTTCACCTTTCTTTAAAATAAAGATTATGGAAACTGCTCATAATTCGATACCTGAAAGAAAGGGGAATGAACTGTTTGTCATGCTTCAGAAAAAATAAGCTGTATTTCTACTCGGTAGGTAACCAATGTTACTGATAGTAATTTGCTACTTGCGTATCTTTGTTATATAATTTAAAAAATAGGTGTTATGAAAATAAAACAGTTTGAATATAAGCCACTTTCGCATTATTCCTATGCTATTATAAGTGAAGGCAAGATGGCTTTAGTAGACCCAGAACGTAACCCGACGCAGTATTATAGGTTTGCCGAAGATAATAACGCACAAATTGTTGCCGTGTTTGAAACGCATCCGCACGCCGATTTTGTAAGTTCTCATATGCAAATCCATAAAGAAACAGGTGCAACTATTTATTCAAGTAAAAAAACAGCTGCAGACTATCCGCATACGTCTTTTGATGATGGCGATACTGTGAAAATGGGAAACATAACCTTTACTGCTATTAACACACCGGGGCATTCCCCAGATAGTATCACCGTGCAGGCTACCGAAGCTGATAATATTGCCTTATTTACTGGCGATACTTTATTTGTAGGCGATGTTGGTCGTCCAGATTTACGTGAAAAGGCAGGTCATTTAAAAGCGAAACGCGAAGAGTTAGCTAAGATGATGTTTAATACCATACAAACCAAATTCAAGCACTTACCAGATAACGCATATGTTTATCCCGCCCACGGTGCCGGTTCTCTTTGCGGAAAAGGCATGAGCGCCGATGCTTCTTCAAGTACTTTAGGTAACGAACGTATCGGTAATTGGGCTTTTAAAAATCAAACAGAAGAACAGTTTATCAACCATTTATTGAGTTCGCAACCATTTATTCCGCATTATTTTGGGTACAATGTCGCTATTAATAAAGAGGGTGCTAAAAATCTTTCTGAAAGTATAGGTGTCATTCCTTTACAACTTTCTGTTTCTGAAAAGAAAGGTGATATTTTAGTAATCGATACACGCGATGAAGCAACTTTTAAAAAGAAGCATCTACCCGAAAGCATTAACATTATGGCCACTTCCAAAACTTCTAAGTTTGAAACTTGGCTAGGCTCTATTGTTAAACCAGAAGAAGAATTTTACGTAGTTGTGAATTCCGTAGAAGAAGCAAATACATTACTCAACAGGATTGCAAAAATTGGCTATGAAAAGCAAGTTAAAGCAGTTGTAACATTAAGTAATGACGATTTAAAAAAATCATCAGAATTTAATATTTCAGATTTTAAAAACAATAAAGAAGCCTTTACAATTGTGGATATACGCAATGAAAGTGAAGTGGAAGAAGGAAAGATTTTTGAATCAGCATTGACGATCCCATTGCACCAATTGAGAGAACGTGTTTCTGAAATTCCAACGGAAAAACCTATTGTGGTTCATTGTGCAGGAGGTTATAGAAGTGCTGCTGGTAGTAGTATTCTGGAAACTGAACTTAAAAACACTACTGTATTCGATTTAAGTGATGCGGTAACTGAATTTAAAAACTAAATTCTATGGATTTAATATATGAGTCTTGGCCATGGTATGTCGCCGGCCCTTTAATTGCTTTGGTTATGTTTTTATTGCTCTTTGCAGGAAAGCAATTTGGCATGTCTTCAAACTTACGAACCATGTGTTCGGCAGGTGGAGCCGGAAAAGTAGCCGATTTTTTCAAATTTAATTGGAAAGAAGAGCGCTGGAATTTATTAGTTGTAGTTGGTGCCGTTATCGGTGGATTTATTGCCTCTCAATTTATGTCTAATAACACGGTTGAAATCAATCCAGAAATAGCCGAACAGCTTTCTAATGATTACCAAATTAATAGTGCTGGTAACGCCTATTTACCGCCTGAATTATTTTCAACCGAACAATTATCAAACCCATTTGTGTTAGGAGTTTTATTGGTTGGCGGTTTGTTGGTAGGCTTTGGCGCTCGCTATGCAGGCGGATGTACATCTGGTCATGCTATTTCAGGGTTAAGCAACTTGCAACTTCCTTCGTTAATAGCCGTAATCGGGTTTTTTATTGGTGGCTTAGTAATGATTCACGCCATTTTCCCCATAATATTTTAAAAGTATGAAACAGCTAGTTTATTTAAGTATTGGTATTTTCTTCGGAATTATAATGTACAAATCTGAAGCAGCTTCGTGGTTTCGAATTTATGAAATGTTTCAGTTTGGGTCTTTCCATATGTACGGAATTATAGGTTCTGCTTTGATTTTGGGAGTGATAGGGATTCAAGTAATAAAGAAGAGGAACCTCAAGGCGATTGGCAATCAAGAAATGAAGTTAACACCTAAAAAGAAAAGCTTTGCAAGATATGCAATTGGCGGAATTATTTTTGGCTTAGGTTGGGCATTGGCGGGTGCTTGTCCCGGTCCCATGTACGTTTTGGTTGGGTCAGGTTACCTTTCTATTTTGGTGGTAATTTTCGGGGCTTTGCTAGGCACGTTTTTATACGGACTCATAAAAGATAAATTGCCACATTAAGTTACATTTTAAAAATCCAATCCGCCGGATTCATACGTTTGGTGTTTTGGTAGATCAGAAATTTCATGGTGGTTTTTCCAGTAGCCGGGTTACTAAAAACAGTTCCTAGTTCTTGCTTAGTACCAACATTATCTCCCTTTTTAACGGTTACTCCCGCTAAATTGTTATACACTGTTATGTAGTTACCATGTTGTATATAAATCGCCTTGTTTGCTCCTTTTAACTGCTGTATTTCTAACACTACTCCTTTAAAAATAGCACGAGCTTTTGCTCCTTTTTCAGTTGCAATTTCCACACCGCTATTAAATGTGGTTACATTGGGCAGTTGCGGGTGCCTATGTTTACCATATTTTTTAACTACCACGCCACCTTTGGTAATAGGCCAAGGTAATTTTCCTTTGTTACTAGTGAAGTTAGCAGCCAGTTCTTTTGCTTCAGCATTTAACGCAAAAGTGGATTCTCGAGTATTGTCCACTTTGTTTCCGGAAGCTTTATTAGACTTTGCAATGGCTTCACGAATCAGCTTGTCTATCTGTCGATCAATCTCATCGGCTTTACGCTGTTTTTGCCTAATTTGTGTAGCAAACTTGCCTTCATCTTTTTTCAACGACGCTACAAGGGCTTGTTGATCTTTCTTTTCTTTAGCGAGTTCGTTTTTGGTTTTTCGGTTTTGCGCAATTAACTCCTCTTTTTTGCTTTTTTGAGAAATCAAATCTTTATTTAATTGCTGTAACTGTGCAGTTTTTTCTTTTATGCTTTCACCTTGCTCTTTGCGATGCTTGGCATATTGTTTCATATACTGCAAGCGTTTGTATGCTTGTAAAAAACTTTCCGAAGACAATAAAAACATCACCCGACTTTGCTGCGACTTACTTTTGTACGATTTATTAATCATCGCCGCATAATCTTCTTTCAGTTCTTTCAGTTCGGTTCTTAGATTGTCTATTTTGGTAAGGTTATCATTAATTTCACGGGTTAATAGATTGGCTTGTCTATTAGTAACGCGGATTAAATTTTCAGTAGCGCTAATACGTTGTTCCAAATCTTCCACTTGCGTCAACACCGATTTTTCTTCCTTTCGGGTTTTAAACAAAAGAGAATTGATTTGCTTAATCTCCTGTAGAATCGATTGGCGCTGTTCTTCTAATTCTTTTTGCTTTTCAGATTGGGCCGAAACGGTAGCCGCTAAAAACAAAAAGCACCCTAATAAAAGATATGTAGCAAAATTACTGCGCATTATAATTGAATTTTTTCATACCCATCCGGAATGTTAAACGGGAAGCCAATATTTACATCCAGGTCTATTTTTTTATAAATAACGTCAATATTTGTTTTACTATCTTTTTCAGAAGTATTTATTTTTATTTCTGAAGGATAGAAATCAGTTCCCACTTTTTGATAGTCCGTATAACGAACGCTTAACAGCCTATCATCACTTGGTTGCGAAAGACTTTCAGAAGCTATTTTGAAATTTTCAGGATTTAAAAACAGTGAATGAATAAAATTTTGAGGTTGAATATTAGGTTGCAATTTGTATTTATTTTGAACCACCGTAGATTTATAATCTGTCTTGTTAATATCAAAAATAGATTGCCCTAATAAAATTGCCTGCGCTTTTTCAAAATTAATTTCAGTTCCTAACCAATCGCTTAATAAAGCGTAATTGCCGTCAAAATAAGTGCCGCCGATGGTTTCATAGTATTGAACCCGATCTGGGGTAATGTTGGCTTTCACCAACGTAATTCCCAATAACGAAGCTTTTACCCAAATGGTTTTATCCTTTTCCATACGCAGACTGACCGTTACGCTTTGTTGGGTGTCATCATCTTTGTAGCTAACTTGAATACGGGCAGCCATTGTTTTAAATTCTGGCGATGCTGCTTCGTGTGAGGCAATAATATTTTTGACTGAAAGGTTTTCTTTGGCTTCTTTTGAACCTTTAACTTTTTTTGCTGCTCCACAAGAAGAAAGTACAAGTGCAAAGGCTATTAAAATATATTTGGTATAACTCATGTATTAATTTGTTAGCTTAATTTGAGCAGCTTTTTCTGCATACTCAGTCGCTTTTTGGGTATTTCCCTTTAGCGTATAAGCTTGTTGTAATTGTTTGTAAAAATCCTGCTCCATGGTTGTGTTGTCAAATAGATAATCCAAACCACTACTAAGGCTTTCAATGGCCTCATCTACATTTTTAAGGTTATTATGAGCCACTCCGTTGATTAAATACAACATCGGTTGGGCAGGGAATATTGCCAAGGCATTGGTACTTAATTTTTCAGCAGCATCATACTTTTTTAAATCTATTTGAAGCAATAAGGTGTTTTTTAATAAACTGAAATTATCCGGATCGCCTTCAATTCCTTTTTCATAAAAGGTTAAAGCGGTTTCCTTTTGCCCTTTCGAGTTGTAGTACCCGCCTAACTGTTCGTAAATTATACCTGTATTTGTTTCGCTGAAGTTTTCCACTACGTTTTCCAAATCGGATTCATATTGTGGGTTTTTCTCAACAAAACCTATAAAATCACTTAGCACTTTGTATTTGCTTTCTTTTTCTATTTCTGGAGCAGAAAAAACAATATTCATAGATTTAAATGCCTCTTCCGTATTATTTTCTTCTAAGTAGAATTTATACAACGCTACATGAACTTGTTTAGAATTTGGTTGATTTTTCAACAACTCTTTAGCAGTAGCAAAGGCCTTTTCAGTATTACCTTCTTCGCTATACAAGTAAATTAACCCTAAGTATTCCTGCTCTTTCTTTGGGTTTTTACTTATACGGGTTTCCAAGTTTTCAATTTGTCCTTCAGTATCGCCTGTTTGCCTGTATATTCGAGCACGAAGGGCATTCCGGTAGTCACTTTCGCCCAAAGTTTCGTCCAAATCGTCCAAAACTTCAATAGCTTTATCAAACTGACGTGTTCGAGAATATAAATTAGCTAAATCTTCTTTGTAGTCTTCATCAAACTCAGTAAGCTGCTTTACCAAAGGAATTGCTGCATCATAATCGTTTTTTTGATAATATAAATCGTACAACGACTCTAAAACGTCCAACCGTTTGGGTTCTGTTTTTAAAACTTGCTTAAAGCTTACTTCAGCTTCTTCAAATTGCTTGAGTTCGGTTAAGTTTTTGGCTTTTTCAAACGCAACGACAGCTTCTAGTTTTGGATCACCTTTAGCGGCTTTTTCAGCTTTCCGAAGTGCATCGAGTGCCAACTCATAATTTTCAATTCCTTTTTGCTTTAAGGCTTCAAAAAAGTTTTCCTGAAAGGCATCGGTCACATTTCCTAAATCGTCAGTAGGTTGTTCTTCCACGGGTTCAGTTTCTTGCGCAACAGCTTGCTTCGGAATGAAAAGAATTCCGAAGAAAATTAAAACGATATATAAAAACCTTAGTTTCAAATGTTATGCCTGGTCGAACGCAGTCGAGACCTCTTTATTTCCTAAGTAAATTATACCCTCGACTGCGCTCGAGGGGATTCTTTGCTTTTATTTCAATGCTGAATAATCACCAATACTCACGTTGGTAAACTTACCGTCAAACGTGGCGTGATTACCAATCATCGCGTTGTCCAAAGTAGCATTTTTAATCTTCGAATGTGTTTGGATTATACTATTTTTAACGGTACTATCTTCAATTACTGTGCCTTTACCGATTGATACATGCGGACCAACTGTACTATTTTTTAACACAACGCCTTCGCCGATAAAACAAGGCTCGATTACTTCTGAGTTTTCGTTGGTATGATTATCTGCTATTAGCTTTTCGCTAGTTTCGGCAATAAAGCCTAACATTTTCTTATTGGTAGCAACGGTTACTTCTTTATTACCACAGTCCATCCATTCATCAACGGTTCCGGTTTTAAACACTTTTCCATCTGCCATCATGCGCTTTATACCATCATTTATTTGGTATTCGCCTCCGTGAATAATGTTATTATCCAACACGTATTGAAGTTCTTGTTTTAAAACAGCTACGTCCTTGAAATAGTAAATACCTATAACGGCTTGGTCGCTTATAAATTCGGTTGGTTTTTCAACTAATTCGGTGATTTCTTCTTTGTCATTCAAGTTTACCACGCCGTACGCTTCCGGGTTTTCTACTTTTTTGGTCCAAATAACGCTATCGGCTTCTTTGTCTAGGTTGAAATCGGCTTTAATTAACGTATCAGCATACGCAATTACCGCTGGACCTTCCAATGATGGCTCGGCACACATAATAGCGTGACCTGTTCCTTTTGGGTCTAACTGACGGTAAATAGTAGGTTTTGCTCCTAAACCTTTGGCTAATTCTTCTAAACTTTCAACGACATCATCCCCGAAAAATGCAGGGTCGCCCAGTATAAAAGCGATTTCATCTACTTTTTCATCTAAAATTTCAGTAATCTCAGTCACCAGACGGTGCACAATTGGTTTTCCTGCCACCGGAATTAACGGTTTTGGTATGGTTAACGTATGTGGACGAAGCCGCGAACCACGTCCGGCCATTGGTACGATTATTTTCATGATTTTTTTGTTTGTGGGGAGATTTAGGTTTATAGTTATTTTATTATTTATTTAGTCCCGGTGCTACCAAAGCCACCGCTTCCACGGGATGTTTCTTCTAGCGTTTCTACTTCTTCCCAAACGGCACGTTCGTGTTTTGCGATAACCAATTGTGCAATACGCTCGCCGTTTTCAATGGTAAAATCCTCGTTGGAAAGATTCACAAGGATAACGCCAATTTCGCCTCGATAGTCTGCATCGATGGTTCCAGGGCTGTTTAAAACGGTAATCCCTTTTTTTGCAGCTAATCCGCTTCGTGGTCGTACTTGTGCTTCAAAACCAATGGGAAGCTCAATAAATAAACCGGTTTTAACGATAGCACGCTGTAATGGCTTTAAGGTTGAAGATTCTGAAACATTCGCCCGAAGATCCATTCCAGCTGAAGCTATGGTTTCATATGAAGGAATTGGATGTTCAGATTTGTTGATTATTTTAACTTTCATGGTTGATTGCTTATTTACTTTAATGCTGAAAAATAAATCGATATTGTCTTCTTGCTCAGAATAAATTCGAGTCGAAAGGTGAAATTACGAAATACCCAGCAAAAGTACTAAGCTGAACCTAAAAATGAACAAAGTATTGTGTTTATTCAGAAAAGTATAACAATTGAAACACACAGGGCTTTAATTAAACCCAATCTTTCGGGTTTTTTAAACGCTCAACCAGTTTTTCTTCTTCACTTCCTGGTTCCGGTTGATGATCATAGCGCCATTGTACGTGAGGTGGTAAACTCATTAAAATACTTTCAATACGGCCATTGGTCTTTAAACCGAAGAGCGTGCCTTTATCGTGTACCAAATTAAATTCTACATATCGACCACGTCTTATTTCTTGCCAATCGCGGTTTTCTTGAGTGTATTCAATATTTTTTCTTTTTTCAACTATAGGCACGTAGGCTTCTAGAAAACTATCTCCAACTTCAGTTACAAAGTTGTACCAGTCTTCCATGCTCATCGTTTCGGTTTTCTTTAAATAATCGAAAAACAAACCGCCAATTCCTCTGCCTTCACCTCTGTGGGCATTGTGAAAATATTCATCGCAACGAGCTTTGTATTTAGGGTAGAAATTGGGGTCGTGCTTATCACAAGCTGTTTTACTCACTTGATGAAAATGTTTGGCATCTTCTTCAAACAAATAATACGGGGTAAGGTCTTGCCCACCACCAAACCATTGATCAACGATGTTTCCTTTTTGGTCATACATTTCAAAATAACGCCAGTTGGCATGAACGGTTGGTACAAAAGGATTTTTAGGGTGTAACACCAAACTTAAACCGCAAGCAAAGAAGTTTGCATCTTTTACGCCAAAATAATTTTGCATGCTTTCAGGCAATTCGCCGTGTACTTCACTAATATTTACGCCGCCTTTTTCGAAAACAGTTCCGTTTTCAATCACTCGGGTACGACCGCCACCACCTTCTTTTCGAACCCAAGGGTCTTCTTTAAAAGTAGCCTTACCATCAATGGTTTCAAGTTTTGAAGTGATCGTGTCTTGTAGGTTTTTTATGTAGGTTACGAATTTTTCTTTCATATTAATTTTTTCTTTCTAATTCATATAATTCCATATCCAAAGGCGATTCACCTGGTGGTGTATATTCTTTTAGCAATGTTTTTTTCCAGATAAAACCTGTTTTTTCAGCAACACGAATACTGGCTAGATTCGATTTATGAACTATTATTTTTAATGTGGAGAGCTGTATTTCTGAAAAAGCAGTTTTTGATATCTCAATAATTGCTTTTGTCATAAGGCCTTTTCCTTCAAAATTTTCTCCTATACAATACGCTAGTTCTCCTTCTTTGTTATTCCAATCTATATCTTTTAAGATAACTAAACCAGCAACTAATTGTGAAGTAGTCTCTTTTATAGCAAGGGTAAATTCGATTTTATTTTTCTGTTCTTGGGCCTTTTTCTGAATATAGCTTTTAGCATCGAAAATAGATAAATTTTGAGCTAACGTTTTAGGAAAATACCGCTGAAACCGTTCTTTGTTTGCAACCATTAAACTAGAAAGAGACTCTGCGTCTTTTTCGGTTAAATAGGAAAGGTATGTCGTTTCAGAAACTCCCATATTATTTATTCTGAAGTGTTTCAGCATTTTTAAGTTGCTTACTTTCTTTTAACAGATTCACTGTTTCAGTACTTGCAGCGGTTACAGATAGTGGTAAGACTAAAATAATACCTACAACTGGTATTAAAAGCATCGCCATAAAAACAATTCCATTTCCAAGGGCAGTGCCTTTGTTTCTTTTTACAAATGAAATACTTTCTCTGTAGGTAAAATGCCGTTCTAGCGTATAATCCATATTTCCGAAGCCAGCATAGTAGGCTTGAACCAAAAAAAGTAAAACCGACGTGAAAATATTTACAATTGGAATTAAACTCAGTAGCAAAATTGGGATGGTAAAAAGCAGTTCCAACAGTAAATTACGGACGTTAATCCGTATTCCTCTCCAGAGTTGAGATGCATTTGTCGTGTTTCTATGCGTATGTATGGTTCCTAAAAAATGTTGTTCAATTTTTTCTGAAACGGGACTCATAAAAGGCGCACTTAACGCCATAATGATGTGTTTGTAGAGAATGAGGCCAATGGCAATGATGATTAAGGCTCCCAGTACATCGCTAATGGTTCTGAAGGTTTCAGCGCCCCATTCCCAAAACCAAATTTTTGAAATAAACGCACCAATATTATCGCTCAATCCCCACGCTAAAAAGCCAATCGCCGTAGCTGTTAACAAGCTTATTAAGATAGGTACGCCAAAATATTTCCATAACTTCAGTTTTGAAATTAGTTGAAACGTTTTAAAATAAGCTTTTATGGCGCTTACAATGTTTTTAAGCATGATTTGTTTTATAAAGGTTTTTTAATAAAAACTAACTCTTCTCTAAAAACTTCAATTTCGCTTGTTTTTGTCACTTTTTGAGCATTTTCTGCTCTTTTTTGAAGTAAATCAATCATTTTCTCTTCTGAAAGATCTAAAACTTCCTCAAAAAATTGGCGACCCATCTTATTGTTGTGTAGATCCATCGCAGTTTCCAAGGGGCTGTTTGGCGCTAATTTTTCGTGTAAATCGGTCACTTTTTCTGCCCACGCGATGCTCTTTTCAACATTCTGAAATTTTCTAAACGCTGCTTTTGCTATCAGAACATTCCACATCGCATGCCGAAACGCATTAGCAGGTCCATTTTTATGATGCGCTTTTCCATACAAATCACTACTGATTTGCATAGTTTTCTTAGTCGCATTCAGTGTAGGAAAAACTAAAAGAGGTTGTTTTATAAACACAACCGACAAATGCCACAACTGTTTGACACTTAGTTGACGGATGCGTTTTAGAACATTCATGATTCAGCCTTATACTCTTTAACCGCTTCAATAAAAGCACCAGCATTTTCTACTGGAATGTTAGGTAAAATACCGTGGCCTAAATTCACAATATACTTGTCTTTTCCGAAGTCATTGATCATTTGTGTGACCATCTTTTTAATTTCAGATGGCGGACTAAACAAACGCGTTGGGTCAAAGTTTCCTTGCAAGGTAATGTTTCCTCCTGTCAATTTTCTAGCTGTTTGTGGGTCGCACGTCCAATCAACACCTAAAGCAGATGCGCCACTCGCCGCCATCGTATCCAAAGCAAACCAACAGCCTTTTCCGAAGGCAATAACAGGGGCTTCGTCTTTTAAAGCATCGATAATCTGCTGGATGTACTTCCAACTAAATTCTTGATAATCGGTAGGCGATAACATACCGCCCCAGCTATCAAAAACCTGCACCGCATCAACGCCTGCCTTTACTTTTTCCTTTAAGTATGCAATTGTAGTATCGGTTATTCTTTGTAGTAAAGTGTGCGCAGCAACGGGTTGGGTGAAACAAAATTCTTTTGCTTTATCAAAGTTTTTCGACCCTTGACCTTGCACACAATAACATAAAATGGTCCAAGGACTTCCGGCAAAACCAATTAATGGAATTTCGTCGTCCAACTTTTCTTTGGTCATTTTAATGGCGTCCATCACGTACCCTAACGTATCTTGAATATCGGGAACAATAACGCTGTCTAGGTCTTTTTCGTTACGAATCGGGTTTGGAAGCCACGGGCCAACACCGGGTTTCATCTCTACCTCGATATTCATGGCTTGTGGGATAACTAAAATATCACAAAACAAAATAGCGGCATCCATTCCATATCTACGAATGGGTTGTACGGTAATTTCACTAGCAAGCTCAGGGGTTTGACAGCGTGTAAAAAAATCGTACTTGGCTTTAATTTCCATAAATTCAGGAAGGTAACGCCCTGCTTGTCGCATCATCCAAACCGGTGGGCGCTCTACTGTTTCCCCTTTTAAAGCCCGTAGGAATAAATCGTTTTTAATCATAATTTTTTAATGTTTTAACCGTTTTAGCAATCACACTTTCAACCGAAGTTGAATTAGAAATCACGACATTTTCGGTATATTTTTTTGCTTCTGCCGCTGTGGTTGTACCAATGCAAAATGCAGTTGAGTTTTTTAGTTTATTTTCTGAAACAAAACTTTGCACCGCACTAGGACTGAAAAACAAAACACCATCGAATTGACGCTGAAAGTGTTTCGAGTTTAATACTGTTTCGTAAGTTTCAATTTCTGAAAACATAATATTTTCTTCTTTTAAAGCCTTTGGAATGATATCGAGTCGTTTATTTCCGCAGAAAAAGTAAAATGTGTCATTTTTGTGGTTTTTAATCAAACAATCAGCCAATTCTGAACCATATTGAGTGGTTTTCACCACTTTTTGACCATATTCTTCTAAAAGTGCCTTTGTTTTTTCACCTACACAAAAGCAATTTTTAATTTCAGGAATTATATTTTTATTAGAAAAAACAGCTTTTACAGCATTTTTACTCGTAAAAATGGCATTTTCAATCTGCTTCGGAGCATTAAATGGTACAAACTCAATAGAAATGGCGTTGTATTCCACGAAAGTTAATCCAGAGTTTAAAAGCAACTCTTTTTGAGCAAGGGTAAACTTTTTTGTGGAAAGAATGGATTTCATAAGGCGTCTATTTTTCTATTTCAGACTTTATTACTTCCATTAATTCTTTTCCGCCGTTATCTAGGATTTCTTCAGCGCAGTTAATTCCTAAAGATTTGTAATCACTTTTTGAACATTGCTTGGCGACTTCTAACTTTGTTTGCCCGTCTAAAGAAAACAATACCCCTTTAAACTGAATGGTATCATCAATACACGTAGCCAATGCACCAATAGGAGCAGTACAACCGCCTTCTAATTTTTGTAAAAAAGAGCGTTCAATATAAGTGCAAATATCGGCTTCGGTATTATTTAATTTTGAAGTAGCTTCTATGCTAAATTCATCTTTTTCTAGGGCTACAATCACCATTGCGCCTTGGGCGGGAGCAGGTATCATCCAATCTAAAGATTCAAAGTTATTGGGCAATACGTTTATTCGTTCCAATCCAGCTTTTGCAAAAATGGCACCTTGCCAATTGTTGTCTTGAAGTTTTTGTAATCGAGTGTTTACATTTCCGCGTAAATCGACTACGGTATGGTTTGGATAGCGGTTAAGCCATTGCGCTTTTCGGCGAAGGCTACCTGTTGCTATCGTGCAAGGTTTTTCGGGATCAAAGTTGCCTTTTGTTGCAATAATATCAGTAGCAGTGGCTCTGGGAAGCACAGCAGTTTGCAAAATTCCTTTTGGTAAATGGGTAGGTACATCTTTCATGCTATGTACAGCGATATCCACCGTTCCATTGAGCATGGCAACGTCTAGGGTTTTGGTAAAAATACCCGTGATTCCCATTTCATATAGAGGTTGGTCTAATACCAAATCGCCTGTGGATTTTACGGGGACTAATTCAGTTTTATACCCAAAAGATTCTAGTTGAGATTGTACGGTTTTAGCTTGCCAAAGTGCTAATTCGCTGTCGCGGGTACCGATTCGGATGGTTTTATTCACGTTCGCTTTCTTCTAACTGAAACATAGTTTCCAGCATCTGTAGGTGTTCTTCTGTCGAACCATTTGCTTGCTTCAGGTGGTTTACAACTTGGGTTGTTATTTTTTGAATGATTCGGTCGCTGATAATTTCAGCTTGCTCTTCATTAAAATTATTTAGTTTTTTACGGTGGTAATCAATTTCACCCGCTTTAATTTCAGAAAGTTTTGTTTTTAAAGCTATTACCGTTGGTATAAAATGACGGTTACGCACCCAGATATTAAATTCAGATTCAATCTCGTATATTATTTCTTTTGCAACCGGTATCTGCTCGGCTCGGTGTTGTAAGGTTTGGTTGGTAACGGAAGATAATTCGTCCAAGTGTACCAATGTAACCAATTCGTTTTCTTTTACATCTTCTGAAACATTACGCGGAATAGAAAGATCTAAAATTAGTAGTGGTTTTTTCAAGAACAACAATTCTTTTGAAATAGTAGGTTGTTGCGCCCCTGTAGCGACAACCAATACATCGGTCTGTGCTAATTCGCTTTGTATATCGGCGTAATCCTTAACGATAAGATTGAACTTACCGGCAATTTTTTCAGCGCGTTCCTTGGTTCGGTTAATGAGTGTAATATGCTCATTCTTGGTGTGCTTTATTAAGTTTTCACAGGTATTTCTACCAATTTTGCCAGTCCCGAAGAGTAAAATATTCTTTTCTGAAACATAGGGTACATGTGCCATTATATACTGAACAGCAGCAAAACTCACCGAAGTAGCACCCGTTGAAATCTCGGTTTCATTTTTAATACGTTTACTGGCTTGAATCACGGCGTTAATCAATCGTTCCATATACGCATTGAGCAATCCTGCTTTTTTGGAACGGCGAAACCCAGTACGTAATTGACTTATAATCTCAAAATCACCTAAAATCTGACTATCTAAACCGGTACCTACATTAAATAAATGCGAAACAGCCTCACTATTTTTGTGGATGTAAGCTACTTTTTCAAACTCTTCAACAGTGCCATGTGTATGTTCGCACAATAATTTAATAAGCTGAAAAGGATGTTGCGCAAAACCATATAACTCGGTACGATTACACGTAGATATTACCGTTAGTGATGGAATACCGTCTTGTTTTGCCTGCTTTAGGATGTTTGCTTGCGCTGTGTCGTTGATACTAAAATGACCACGGATTTCAGCATCGGCCTTTTTATAATTAAGACCAATAGCATAAAAATTCCCTTCTGAAGTTGATAAAGGTGTTTTGTTAATTCTTTTCATACCTAACGGCGCAAATGTAAGGGCAATAACAATCAAAAAATAACGCTTGCGGTATCAATTATATCGGAGGGTGTTAATTTCTACTAAAATATGACATTTGTCATATAAATGCCCTAATTTCGCATTGTTCGAGCAGTAATTTTGTAATACTGTTTAGAACAATTCTAAATAAAGATTAAAAATTTTGTTATGATTTCTGAAAAAAATGTCGCTGAAAGTTTTTATGATGAAACACTTATCTCTGAAGGGTTTTATATTTTAAAATTTGACAATGAAACCAATGATAACCAGACTTTTAAACGAGAGATAGGTTCTAACTTTATTCAGTTTCATTTTTGCATTAAAGGGTCGGCTAGCTTTCTTTTTAATGAAGGGAATTACACATTACCACTTAGTGAGGAAAATTCACTATTACTATACAATCCACAACGAGATTTACCATTGCATATAAATGTTCCAGCTCATTCTTGGGTGATTTCGGTGTTACTTCCTATTGAAAAATTCCATGCGTTATTTTCAAATGAAGCAAATTATATCACTTTTTTAAGTGACGAAAATAAGGATAGGAAGTATTATAAAGATGCGGGTATATCGCCATCAATGGCTATTGTTCTAAATCAATTAATGAATTATAATTTACATCCTTCTGTAAAACCACTTTATTTTAAAGGGAAAGTCTATGAGTTATTAAGCCTTTATTTTAACAGACCAGCCGATTTGGATGTGGAGCAATGTCCTTTTTTAGCTGATGAAGATAATGTAACCAAAATAAAAAGAGCCAAACAGATTATTATCACCAATATGGCAGAACCGCCTACTTTACAAGAATTAGCTGACCAAATAAATTTACCTATCAATAAATTAAAAGAAGGTTTTAAACAAATTTATGGGGATTCAGTCTTTAGCTTTCTCTTCGATTATAAAATGGAAGTAGCTCGACAATTATTGGCGACCGGTTCTCATAACGTAAATGAAGTAGGTCTAAAAGTAGGCTACAGTGCTGCCAGCCATTTTATTTCTGCTTTTAAGAAAAAGTATGGTACCACACCTAAAAAATATTTGATGAGTCTTTCAGCATAAGAAACGTAAATAACTTCATAGTTTTTATATGTTTCAGGTGTTTGACAATTCACTTTAATACAAGTAATTTTGCAACAGAAATATTCAATATGAAAAAGGGAGTCCTCCTTGTAAATCTTGGTTCGCCAGATACAACCAAACCTAAAGATGTTAAAAAGTATTTGGATGAATTTTTAATGGACCCACGTGTAATTGACGTACCGCGATGGGCAAGAATATTAATTGTTCGAGGTATCATTTTAAATACTAGACCTAAAAAATCAGCCGAAGCCTATCAAAAAATTTGGTGGAAAGAAGGTTCGCCGTTGATTGTACTTTCTGAAAGACTTCAGAAAAAAGTACAAGACAAAGTAACACTCCCGGTATCTTTAGCCATGCGCTATGGAAGTATGACGCTAAAAAAAGGATTACAAGAATTAGTTGATCAAAATGTGGATGAAGTGTTGGTTATTCCCTTATATCCACAGTTTGCTATGGCAACCACCGAAACGATAAATGTAAAGGTAGAAGAACTTTGCAACGAATTTTTTCCGCAGCTAAAAACGGCATCGTTACCTGCATTTTACAACAAGCCAGAATATATTGAAGTACTTTCTAATAGCATTCAGGAACATATAAAAGGGTTGGATTACGAACACTTATTGTTTAGTTATCACGGCGTACCAGAACGGCACATTAGAAAAAGTGATATTACTAACAGCCATTGTAAAATAGATGGTACGTGTTGTGTTACTTCTTCAAAAGCACATCAATATTGCTACCGTCATCAATGTTACGAAACCACACGATTGGTTGCAGAAAAATTAGGCTTAACCGAAAATAGTTATTCGGTTTCCTTTCAATCTCGTTTAGGTTTTGACCCTTGGTTACAGCCTTACACAGACAGAACCATTGAACGTATGGGTAAGGCTGGTATTAAAAAAATGGCAGTTGTAACACCAGCTTTTGTAAGTGATTGTTTAGAAACATTAGAAGAAATCGCGATGGAAGGTGAAGAAATATTTCATGAAACAGGCGGAAAAGAGTTTACAACAGTCCCTTGTTTGAATGATCGGGACGACTTTGCTCAATTATTGGCTGGTTGGATTGATGAATGGCGAATTGTAGATGTGGATAAAGCAATTGCATAGAACTTAATTTAAACATTTAATGGCGTTACAAAACCGCTCGGCCAGTCTAGGTACAGAGCCCATTAGTAAGTTACTTATTAAACAATCGGTTCCGGCATCTATTGGTATTTTGGTAATGTCACTGAATATTCTTGTCGATACTATTTTCGTTGGAAACTGGATTGGCTCCATAGCAATAGCAGCGATTAATGTTGTGCTGCCTGTTTCATTTTTTATTGCCGCTTTAGGCATGTCGATTGGCATTGGAGGTTCATCAATAATTTCTAGGGCTCTAGGCGCCAACAATAGAGAAAGAGCCCTTAAAACCTTTGGTAATCAAATTACTCTTACCCTTTTAGTAACTATCTCAATGGCTGCATTGGGGCTTTATTTTGTAGATGAGCTCATTCCAGCTTTTGGAGGTAAAGGTGATATTTTTGAACCTGCAAAGGTTTATTATCAGATAGTACTTTATGGTGTCCCCATTTTAGGACTCTCCATGATGGGGAACAACGTACTACGCGCTGAGGGAAAGCCAAAAATAGCTATGATTGCCATGATTATTCCATCTGTAGGCAATCTGCTATTAGACTATATTTTGATTTATATCTTTGATATGGGAATGGCAGGTGCAGCATGGGCTTCAACCGCTTCCTACGTCTGTTCTTTTCTATTTATTTTATGGTTCTTTTTAAGTGACCGGTCTGAACTTCGCATAAGCTTTTCACATTTTGGACTCAATAAAGTTATTTTAAAAGAAATAAGCGCTCTTGGCTTCGTAACCTTGGCACGACAAGCGGTTGTAAGTATTACGTATTTATTAATGAATAATATACTCTTCAATATAGGAGGAGAAGCTTCAGTAACTATGTATGGTATTATAGGTCGTATGCTCATGTTTGCGTTGTTCCCTGTATTAGGAGTTACGCAAGGATTTTTACCAATTGCTGGGTATAATTATGGCGCTTATAAATTTCCGAGAGTTCGAGAAAGTATCAACAAAGCGATAAAATATGCTGGCTTACTTGCCTTGGTGATTTTTATTTTAATAATGGTCTTTCCCGAAGCTATCGTTTCCGTATTTACAACCGATCAAGTTATTTTAGCTGAAACGCCCTCGGCGATGCGCTGGGTATTTGCTGCCATACCTATAATTGCTATTCAATTAATTGGTTCGGCTTATTTTCAAGCGATTGGGAAGGCCACACCAGCCTTATTACTCACACTAACTAGACAAGGTTTTTTCTTTATTCCGTTAATTTTAATTTTACCTAACTTTTTTGGCGAATTAGGCGTTTGGATATCGTTCCCGATTGCCGATGTATTATCAACTATTGTAACTGGATATTTTCTGAATAAGGAAATTAGGAAAACATTGATTGGCTAATTTTTTGTAACTTTATACTATACAGACAACTAGCCATGAAAAAATTAGCACTACTTCTTTTAACCATTAGTGTATATACAGCTAATGCTCAAACTCCAGAAATATTTGAAAACTCTTGGAATTTAAGGTATTTAAAAATTGATGGAGAGAGGAATTATACCCCATTAGAGATTGAAAGCAATATAAACTTTGAAGGTAATGGTGTAGATTATTCTGTAATTGCAAATGGAGTGGAAAATGGTTTATTTGGAGATATTACTTTTTCCGGAGACACTTTTACCTTTACAAACATCAATATAAGTCTCCTTGATTGCGATACCGAAAATTGTTATTTTGAAGATATTTATTTTGGTGAGTTTTTAACCAATGAAACCTCTGATTTAAAAACCTTTACATACGATTATTTTGCTTCTTCACTATATAACTATAAAAGTTTGCGCTTAACTGATAGTGAAGGCAATATAGCATTTTATGTAAACACCCCCATTGGCATTCCCGATGAAGCTTTAATGAAAACCTGGTATCTACATTCGATGGATGCTGATCTTGGTGAGGATAGTGATTATATTGCCAATTACAACCCTCCTATTAGCCCTACCCTAACAATAAATCAAGATTTATCATTTACAGGAACCGGTTCCTGTAATGACTTTAGTGGGCAGTTTTTTTATACCAATGATAATTTTGATGGAGGTAGATTGATAGCTGCTAATTTTCAAGAAGATGGAGACACTTGTGAATACCACAATGGTTTTGAAAATTATTATTTTTCTCAGTTTATGGATGAAAATGCTGAGTTATATTTTTGGGTTGATGAAAATTCATCTACTGGAGAAGCCTATTTTTCTTTTGACCTAGCTCCTGGCTTTACGTTTAATTTTAGAAATTATCCCGTTTTAGCAACCAATGAAGAAACAGTCCTAAAATTTTATATGTATCCAAACCCTGTGGATGACAGGTTATTTATTAAAGCTACTAACGACAGTATAGATACCGTGCAGATTTTTGATTCTCTTGGCAAGCTAGTTATAAAAAGGTTTGGCATTCAAAATGGACTTACTGTTTCAAGCTTGGAAACCGGTATTTATTTTATTCAAATTAAATCATCAAAAGGACAAACTGTCAAAAAATTCATAAAAAAATAATTGCATCTATTACAAGAGGAAATTAAAAGTCAATATTTGGCTATCTTTGCCCCGATGGAATACAATTATATAAAAGCGCTACATCTAATATTCGTAATTACTTGGTTTGCAGGGTTATTCTACATCGTCCGGCTTTTTGTATATCAAATTGAAGCCACTGAAAAGCCTTCCCCTGAAAAGGAAATTCTAGGAAAGCAACTTAGCATCATGGCCAAAAGGCTATGGACCATCATAACATGGCCTTCGGCGATATTAGCTGTTGGGTTTGCTATCTGGCTTATTTCGTTACGTACATTTTATTTAACCGATGCCTGGATGCAAGTAAAACTCGGTTTTGTCTTTTTATTAATCCTATACCATTTAAAATGCCACCAAATTTATAAACAACTGCAAAAAGGAATTGTAAAACAATCTTCCAATTTTATGCGTTTGTTTAATGAGGGAGCTACCATTATCCTCTTTGCCATCATCTTTTTAGTAATGCTACGCAATGCCGTAAACTGGATTTATGGTGTCTTAGGTCTTATCGCCTTTTCGGTGTTGTTAATGTTAGGGTATCGGTTTTATAAACGGTTACGGGAAAACCGTAACTCTTAAACTGATAATACTTCATTCTCCTCCAATAGCGGCTCATTTCGAAGCTTTAAGAAAATCTGTGCTACGGTAATGGTATCTTTTTCGCAATAGATGATAATGCGATCTACATCCTTTTCTTCGTAATACACATCACGCACGTCACTACCGTCGATATCATCTTTTGGTGAAGGAATGCCCAATACGTGTGCCATTAACTTTAAAGAAGTGAAGGTTTTGTAGTCACCAAACTTCCACAATTCTAAGGTATCCAAATGAGGAACTTCCCACGGTTTTTTTCCGAAGAGGTTTAATTTAAACGGTAAACTTATTCCGTGAATAATCATCCGTCGGGCGATGTAGGGAAAATCGAATTCCTTTCCGTTGTGTGCACAAAGCACATGTTGCGGTTTATTAAAGTGAGTTTGTAGGAGCGTTTTAAACTCCCTAAGTAATGTTGCTTCTTCTCCGTGAAAGCTAGTCACCCGAAAATTGCGGACATCACCTTTCATTTTAAAATAACCTACCGAAATACAGACAATTTTTCCAAACTCCGCCCAAATGCCCGCACGATCGTAAAACTCTTCAGGAGTAAAATCCTCTTTTCGTTGATAGCGGGTTTTTTGCTCATATAACTGTTTGGCGGTCTCGTCCAAATTGTTGTAATCTTGATATTGCGGCACCGTTTCTATATCCAGAAACAAGACATGTTCTAGGTTTATTCGCGTAAGCATATTTCTGAAATTTTAGAATCGGGGAGAATTTAAAACTACAAAAAAATTACGAATTCGCACGTAGCATACTATACGCTTCTTCCATATACGTATAAAAATCCTTGCTGAAAGGATCGTCACCCTTTTTACCACGGTGATGCCCTAACCGAACAATTATAACGTCATCTTCTGGAATTACAATCACGTATTGGCCCAAAATGCCCCGCATGGCGAATACTTCTTTACCGTTGTGCTTATTGAGCCAAAATCCATAACCATATTCGGGACTTTCCTTAAATCGAGGTTGAATAGATTTCGCCACAAAAGCAGAGTCCAGTACTTGCTTTCCGTTCCACTTTCCGAAGTCTTTATAGAGCTTACCAAAACGGGCAAAATCGCGGGCGTTGGAACCAATGCAACAATAAGCTTTCACCAAACGATGATCTTCATCATCTACTTGCCATAAAGCTGGGTTTTCTGCTCCCATAGGTTGCCAAAAGCTTTGTTGTAAATAGGTTGCTAATTGCTTTCCAGTTGCTTTTTGAATCACCATCGCTAACAATTGAGTATTTCCACTCAAATATTTATACTTTTCTCCAGGTCTTTCTACCATTTTTAGATTGAGGATGGTTTCGGCTAGATTATCATCATAATAAGCACGAGCCGTGATTCCGAATGGGTTTTTGTACGATTCGTCCCAATTTAGACCAGACGCCATAGAAGAAAGATCTCCTACTGTTATATTAGTGTTTTTAAATTCAGGATAAAAGTCACCAACAGGTTGGTCTAAACTTTTAATGTACCCATCATTAATTGCTTTGCCCATCAAAGCAGAAACCACACTTTTTGCCATGGAAAACGAATTGGTTTGTGAAGAATCACTATAACCTTCGGCATAGTTTTCATACCAAATACTGTCGTTTTTAATGATTAAAAATGCAACCGTACCCAATGCTTCATTGGTTTGGATAAGTGTTTCAGTTGGCTCTACAGTATTGTAATCTTCGGCTTTAGGCCAAGGCTGCGGATTACTACTTGCTGAAATAGTTTCATTTTCAAAATACTTAAAGTCGTCTATAAAGGCTGTAGTATGACCGGTAAGATAAACCACCCGGATGCCTTTTAATACGTAATTATAATCGGTTAGGTATAAACCCAATACGATTACAGCTATGATGCCGAGGAGCCAAGAAAGGAATTTCTTCATTGAAAGTAAGTTTTCATTCACAATAATTCAACTTAATTATACTGTTATCAGCTAGTCTAATTTTAATTTTTTCGTTTTTTATTATATCTGCTATTTGTGTTGAATCCCTAATATCATCAAATAAAAACCTTCCTGTTCTGTAGACTAAATATATTCCGTCACTAGACTTTTTAATTCTAGACGAAGTATTTGAATCAATAGTGTCTTTTCCTTCCAAAAATAGTATTGTATCGTACTTTGGTTTCAATACATCTGCAAAAAGTACAGTTCCTGAAAGCTTTTCAATCGTTTTTTTATCTGTTATTTCTAAGTATACTGATTCAGTTAAACCACTCCCATTTTCTTTGGCTATATTAATTTTCCCAATTCTGTAACAACTTGTCGGCTCAGTCGAGCAGCTTAAAATTGAAAAAGAGATTAATAAAGTCAGAAATGATTTCATTGTTTAGACAGCCAAAATTACTTAAAGCTCAAATATAAAAGAAAAGATAGAAACTACTTGAAGTGTTTACTACGTTATACTTCTTATAGAAACAGGAAAGTAGAGAACCAATAATAGACATTTCAAACAAATCAATTAATATCTGAATATGTCTTGCTTCGTGAGTCTTTTAAGTCGTGATTCTTTTTTAAAACAATTCCCCCTGTTTAACCGGACTTTCGTGTTGCAGCAACCATTTTTTACGGTGTAAACCTCCTGCATAGCCAGTTAATGAACCATCACTGCCAATAACACGGTGGCAGGGAATAATAATAGAAATTGGATTTTTACCATTTGCTGAAGCTGCTGCACGAATCACTTTTGGATCGCCCAAGGCATTTGCCATTTTTTGGTAACTCGTCGTTTTACTAAAAGGAATTTCTTGTAATCGGCTCCACACTTTTTTCTGAAAATCGGTGCCTTGTGGATTTAATGGGATATCAAAACTTTGTCTAGCGCCATCAAAATATTCGGTTAGTTGTCGAAGTGTTTTTTGAAGCGGTTCAGAAAGTTGTTCTGAGGTAGCTTTTTCTGAAGAAATATCGTCATCTAAAAATAGTGCAGATGCCAAGCCAGAAGCATCGCCTTTCAGTTCCATCCAACCTATCGGACTTTTAAAATAGGCTATTTTCACGATGGATCTTGATCTTTAGTCTGCCCTTCATCTTGCTTAAACTCTTTTTCAGGAATATCACTGAGCTCAATCCCCATACGTTTAGCACGGCGTTCCCAATTTTTACGAGCTTGTACCTGCATATCCTCAATGGCATCGCTTTCATCCATAATTTCGAGACCCAAGAGGGTTTCAATAATGTCTTCCATCGTTACAACACCTATTGTATTTCCAAATTCATCAACAACCGAAGCGATGTGAACGCGTTGTTTAATAAAGGTTTCGAACAAGTCTGGAATGGGTTTATCGGCATCGACTACAAAAATCTCTCGTTTCAATTCCATTAATTGCATTTCCCCATGTTCTTCCACAATTTGCTCTAAAATATCATCTCGAAGTACAAAGCCGGTTATGTTATGTGTTTTTTCGCGATATACGGGAATTCTTGAAAATCGGAGGTTTTTATGTTGGGAGTGAAAATTTTTCAACGACATATCCTCGTTTTCCAGCGTTACTACTGGAAATGGTGTCATTACATCTTTCGCTTTAACCGATTTAAACACCAAGAGGTTTTTAATTACTGTGGTTTCATTTTCTTCAAAAACACCTTCTTCTTCCGCAGCATCGGTTATGGCGAGGAATTCTTCTCTACTCATCGTGCTTACATGTGCAGATTTTCCAATTAAACGCGTGGTAAGCATTAAGAGCCATAAAATTCCGGTGTATTTTAGCGGAAATATGATAATTTTTAAAAACTTAGCTGTAAAATTACCTAAGGATTTCCAATAAGTAGCTCCAATTGTTTTAGGTATAATTTCAGAAACAATTAAAATTAATCCAGTCATTATTGCAGATACAATACCTACCATCCCTCCAGAAGGCCATACTTTTTCGGCTTGAACTCCAACTAATATAGCTCCAACAGTATGTGCTATTGTATTAAGCGTTAAAATAGCAATAAGGGGTTTGTCGATGTCCTTCTTAAAATTAGCCAACGTGAGTGCATAACTTTTCCCTTCATTTTTTTTCATTTTAATGAAAGTAGGTGTAAAACTAAGCAAAGCTGCTTCCAAGATGGAGCAGAGAAATGAAAAGAAAATAGAAATTAAAGCGTACAGTATTAGTAAGGTCATTCCTTAAATATAAAATTTTGACTAAAATAAAAATTAAATTATCGTTTCTATTACAATGTAATGTTAATAACACAAAAAAAGGGGCAAAATCGCCCCTTTTTAAAAACAAATCTTACTCGGCACCCATTACATTTGCTGTTTAATTATTTTCTCCCAATGGCTGGCGCGGTTTAAGCAAATCTGTGCATCTGTTGAAGGAGATGAGTCATCATTTTCTTCGTAAAAGATAATTTCGTCTGTAGCAGATGGACTTTTCAACTCCAAAGCAACTCGGGATAGCGGTTGTTTACGTTCTTTAAATGTAGCAACTCTACACTCATTTACAGTACTTAAATCGACCGTTTTAAAGGTTTCTGCTAATTTATTTTTATAAGAGAACACCAATTTATGAACGTTCTCGTCCAGACCGATAAGTGTATTACCGATTACTTCGGATGTATTTATTGTTACTCCGTTTTGGGATGATAAATTTTGTAAACTCTTTTTAAGTTTTTTTTCAGTTGAACTGCTTTTTATAATTACGAATACGATAGGCACCATAAATATTAATAATATGAAGAGCCCAATAAGGGTGGAACTTGTTTCCATTCTTTTTTAAATTTTAAAGTTATTAAAATTGTGTCCCACTAGGATGCAAGACAACTCTTGCATTAATCGTTTAATTGGACACTACTGTTTTTAAGTGAAATAAGAAGTGTTTTGTTAAGTATAAAACACGTGTTTGCCTAGACTAACTATGTTTAGTCCGGCTGTTTACTGTTTCAAAAAAAGGAAACGTTCACCAAAAAAAATGGAAAGGGTATAACTGTTCTTGAATTCGCTTTTTAAGATTCCGTTGCGGAAAATAATTGAGCGTATTAGAAGTGTTGTAATTAGTAGCCTCTGTAAGTTCTAACGGCTGATAAAATAAAATAAACGGATTTACAGGTTCATCCGTTTGTTGATAGGATACCTCTATAACCGATACTTCATGAAAATAAAGTTGTTTCGAGAATGAATCGGCACTGAACCTCGTTTCTTTTGAGACTAAAGAAGTATGAGATGCACTTGAAACCGCAAAAGCATTACCCGAAATCAATAACAGACTTACGAGTAAAAAGAAATAGCTTATATGTGCTTTAAATGGTTTCACTAAGCAAAGGTATATAGAAATTGAATTGGAGGTGCCAAAATTGTATTAAAATTACTAGTTATTAAGACAGTAGCTTCACAACATCTTTGGCAAAATAACTAGCAATAATCTGAGCTCCAGCCCTTTTTATAGCTGTAATCTGTTCTAATACAACCGCATCGTGATCTAGCCAGCCTTTTTCAGCGGCAGCTTTTATCATCGCATATTCACCACTTACTTGATAAACAGCAACGGGAACATTTACAGTATTACGAATGTCACGTACAATGTCTAAATAACACAGTCCTGGTTTTACCATTACAATATCGGCTCCTTCTTCAATATCCATCAAGGTTTCTTTAATGGCTTCTTCCCGGTTGGCATAATCCATTTGATAACTGCTCTTATTTTTTGGGACATCTTTTTTATCTACTGGCGCAGAATCTAACGCATCACGGAATGGACCATAAAAAGCAGAAGCGTATTTAGCACTGTAACTCATAATTCCGGTATCGTGAAACCCTTCATCCTCCAATAGTGTTCGCATTTCAAAAATACGTCCGTCCATCATGTCGCTGGGTGCAACAAAATCGGCTCCTGATTTGGCATGAGATAAAGCCATTTCGGCTAAAATAGCTGAGGAATCGTCATTTAATATTTTCCCTTCTGAAACAATTCCATCGTGTCCAAAAATTGAATAGGGGTCTAAAGCAACGTCGGTCATCACCAACATTTCTGGCACCGAGTCTTTTACGGTTTTAATGGCGCGTTGCATTAATCCTTCAGCGTTCAAGGCTTCTGTTCCGCTATTATCTTTTAAGTTTTCGGGTACTTTCACAAACAGTAAAACCGATTTTAATCCTAAGCTCCATAGTTCCTTCACCTCTTTAGCCAGTAAATCTAAACTGTATCGGTAGTAATTTGGCATGGAAGCGATTTCTTCTTTCACTCCTTTTCCTTCAACTACAAAAAGAGGGACTAAAAAATCGTTTGGAGAAAGCGTGGTTTCCCTTACTAAGTTTCTAAGGGTTTCGGTAGTTCGTAATCTTCGGTTTCTTCGTAGTGGATACATATTCAAGTTATGAATTAAGAGTAGTGAGTTTACTCTATTATGAAAAATTCAGTTTTATACTTCGCAACTACCGCTTTAGGATGCTGCCGAATTCTTTCTTTTCAGAAAAGAAAACTAATAGCAAAAATACCAATAATAAGACATTACCTATAATTAAATCACGTTCAAATACGTAAAATGAAAGGACTGAAAATCCGGAGGCGAGCAATAAATATCCACCTATTCGCTTTATATCGTAAGGCACGGCGTAATTTCGTTGTCCGAAAAAATATGAAAGTAACATCATACTTCCGTAAGCAGCTAATGTCGCTATAGCTGAACCTTGATAACTGATTAATGGTATTAATAGAAAGTTCAACCCTAAGGTAACAATAGCACCAAAAACTGAAATATAAGCACCAAACTTGGTACGATCCGTCACTTTGTACCAGACGGAAAGGTTATGGTAAATACCCAAAAATAAGTTTGCCAATAAAATAAGAGGAACGATGGAAAGTGCTCCCCAATATTCGGACTCCGGGATTAAAATTCGCTTAAAAACATCAACATACACAATTACAAACAGTAGAATGATACTTCCGAAAATGGTGAAATACTTTGTGATAGTGGCGTAAGTCTGTTTTGCATTTTTACTTTCGGCGTGGTTAAAGAAAAACGGCTCGATCCCCAGTCGAAACGCAGTAGCGAAAAGCGTCATAAATACACCTAATTTATAACAAGCGGCATACACACCAACTTCAGCTTCTGCAATATTTTCTGGTAATAGATATTTCAGCAAAATTTTATCAAACGCTTCGTTTATTGAAAAAGCAATCCCCGCAATTAATACCGGGAAGGCGTATTTAAACATTCCTTTCCAAATGATTTTACTAAAACCAAATCCAATTTTAATGTATAATGGAAACAACACGACCAACGTAATGGCACTGGCGATTAAGTTTGCAATAAACACATAGGCAACTTTATTTTCTTCGGAATAAATTGTAGTCCAAAAAGAATCAGGTGTGTTTTCTGCCCAACCGGGAAGTACCAAAAAGAAAAAGAGGTTAAGCCCCAAATTTACGCAGACATTAAAAATTTTAATTACCGCATATTTCATGGGTTTTTCGTTTGCACGATACCATACAAAAGGCAAAACCGCTAAAGCATCTAAAGCCAGAATGAGCAATCCATACGTAACATATTCTGCTTTAAACTCAAGAAAATTCGCCAATGAATCATTAACAAGCAAGGTAATCGTCAAAAATAGAACAGTGGAAACGGTAAGCGAAGTCAATGCAGTGGACTGAACTAGCTTTTTCTGCTCAACGTGTTTATTAACGAACCTAAAAAAAGCGGTTTCCATACCGTAGGAAAGCAAGACGTTTCCTAAGATTAAAAACGCCATTAAAGAGGCATAGACGCCGTATTGTTTCGTGCCTAGCACCGTAACATACAAGGGCACCAAAACGATCGCCAACGCCCTAGGAAGGGCGGTGGCAAGACCATACACAAAAGTTTGCTTAAATAGTTTTTTGAAAACGCTCAATCTGTTCTGTTTTGAAGCGTAAAAGTATTGAAATTATTGCCGCTATCAATTAATCAAGCAACGATTCCTTAATTATCTGACGGGGCATTGCTCTGTGGATAGGCAAGCATTTCTTTTTGGCGCATATTGGCTATTTTATAATAATGGGTTGTGCCATTTTTTACATAGCTCACAACAGCATCGTTATCTGCCAACTCGAACGGAAACGATTTTGGTGGGGTATTTTGAGCTTCTTTTTTGGAGTCACTGTCCATAACAATATCACGGTTTGTTCTCTTTTTAAAATATCCAATATATTGCTTTCTGGCTTGTGGTGCGCTTTTAGCTTTTTCAGTTTTATTTCTGAAATAAATACTATCAATACGTACATCTTCTGTAAATTCTTTAAAAGTGATATGGACATTAGTGCCCGAACCACCATCTTGCACGCCGGCTACCCAATCTTGATAATACACATCATCAATGGTAAATGGAGCATCTTGCGTAAGTTTATAAGAAGTTGTTTGGCTGCTTCCACAGTTTGAAAAACTAAATAATACTAAGGAAACAGTGCAAAGAGCAATTATATTTTTAAATGGCCGCATAAGCTTATTTTTAATGTGAAGATAGGAAAATTATAGTTTATACCCTATACCAATAAACGCTGTTGCTCCGTCTGCAGCTTTTGCATCTATTGTCACATTTTGGGCTTTAAAATAAGGAATGGTAAGTTTTAGCATCCAATTTTCAGAAAAATTGTAGTTACCTCCAATACCTATGTTGAAGACGGTCAACGCGCTGTTTTCAATATATCCACGCGTTAAATCTTCAAATCCATAGCCGTAACCAATTTGTGCAAACACATTGAACTTATTTTTATTGAACGCATAATACTGCAAAGATGGAATTACACCGTAGGAATGGATAGTTGTTCCACTCTTATTTTCTAAAACAGTATTATTAGTTGTAAAAAAACTAATCCCTGCGGAAAGTTTAGGGATGATAAAAAACTCGGCTGTAGTCAATGCCATCAATCCTAGATCATCAGGGCCATCTTGAGTTATAAAAGGAGCTCCTTGAATGGAAAGGGAAATATCTCCTTTTTCATATTGTGAATACCCTGAAGTAAAAGAAATTAAAAGCAAGAGACTAAAAAGCAGTTTTTGAGATTTCATACAAATTGGTTTAGTTGTTTACTCAAAACTATCAAATAGTATTCCATTACCAAGAAATGACTACAACAAAAAAAGCCTTCCGAAATAAACGGAAGACTTTTCTGCACTAAGTAGGTATTATATTTTATCCCGCTAAGGCCTCAGCTTTCGATAAATTTGCTTTACAGCTAATCTATCCAGCAAGAGCCTCCGCTCCACCAACGATTTCTAAAATTTCGTTGGTAATTGAAGCTTGTCGCGCTTTGTTGTATTGTAATTTAAGGTCATCACGAAGGTCTTTCGCATTGTCTGTTGCTTTGTGCATCGCTGTCATTCGGGCACCATGCTCACTAGCTACACTATCGCGAATCGCTTTAAACAATTGTGTTTTTAAACTCTTCGGAATTAATTCTTCAACGATATCTTCTTTGTTTGGCTCAAAAATATAGTTAGGCGTTGCTTTTTGTGCTTCTGCTTCATCCATTTTAGGAGGAAGAATAGGCAAAAATTGCTCATTCATCACAATCTGCGTAGCTGCATTCTTAAACTTGTTGTAAACCAATACGATTTTATCGTATTGTCCATCAGCAAATTTTTGCATTAACATTTCAGCAATTTCAGAAACATTTTCAAACGAAAGATCATCAAAGATTTCATTGTTATTTGAGATAACAGTTTCCGTCTTCTTTAAGATATCGTTTCCTTTTTTACCAATTGTTACGTAATCTACTTGTTTTCCAGCATAGTTATCTGAAGCAATACGTTTTGAACCTTTGATAATATTACTATTAAATGCACCTGCCAAACCACGGTTAGAAGTAATCGCTACCACTAACACTTTGTTTACTTCGCGCTGATCTGAAAACTTACTTCCACTATCAGCATCTAGTGTTGCACTTAAATTTTGAAGCAACTCGGTTAGTTTATCAGCATAAGGACGCATCGCAGTGATGGCATCCTGTGCTTTTTTCAACTTTGCAGCCGATACCATTTTCATGGCGCTCGTAATCTGCATGGTTGACCCAACAGAGGTGATTCTACTTCTTATTTCCTTAAGATTTGCCATTCTTTTATAGAATTATTGAGTATTGAGTATTGAAATCAGATTTCTCAATACTCAATACTAAAATCTAACTACTTTTTATACTTTGCTGAAAGATCTTTTGCTACAGCCGTTAAGGTATCTGTTACTTCATCAGTTAACTTACCTGACTTTAACGTGTCTAACGCATCTCTATGCTTTGCATTAAGCAATTCAAGATAGTCTCTTTCAAATTCTTTTACTTTTTCTACAGGAACATCACGTAACAAGTTTTTAGAACCTGCATAAATAATTGCAATTTGATCTTCAACTGTAAATGGTGTGTTTTCTGGTTGTTTTAAGATCTCAACGTTACGCTTTCCTTTTTCAATTACATTTTTGGTAGCCGCATCAAGGTCTGAACCGAACTTAGCAAACGCTTCCAATTCACGGAAAGCAGCTTGATCCAGTTTAAGTGTACCTGATACTTTCTTCATTGATTTAATTTGAGCGTTACCACCCACACGAGATACAGAGATACCTACGTTAATTGCAGGACGAACACCAGAGTTAAATAAATCACCATCTAAGAAAATTTGACCATCGGTAATCGAAATTACGTTGGTTGGGATATATGCAGAAACATCACCCGCTTGTGTTTCAATAATTGGCAATGCTGTTAATGATCCACCACCTTTTACCATTGGTTTCAAGGTATCTGGAAGGTCATTCATTTCGCTAGCAATTTTATCATCATTGATAACTTTTGCTGCACGCTCTAATAATCTTGAGTGTAAGAAGAATACATCCCCTGGGTATGCTTCACGTCCTGGTGGACGACGAAGTAATAAAGATACTTCACGGTAAGCAACCGCTTGTTTTGATAAATCATCAAAAACAATTAAGGCTGGACGACCCGTATCACGGAAGTACTCACCAATTGCAGCACCTGCGAAAGGAGCATAAACCTGCATTGGCGCAGGATCTGATGCATTTGCTGCAACAATAGTTGTATATGCTAAAGCTCCAGCATCTTCTAATACTTGAGCAATGTTTGCTACGGTAGAAGCTTTCTGTCCTATAGCAACATAGATACAGTAAACTGGCTCACCAGCATCATAAAATTCTTTTTGGTTTAAGATGGTATCAATAGTAACTGTAGATTTACCAGTTTGACGGTCACCAATTACCAATTCACGCTGTCCACGACCTACCGGGATCATCGCATCAATAGATTTAATACCTGTTTGTAATGGCTCAGTTACCGGTTCACGATAAATTACACCTGGTGCTTTACGCTCCAATGGCATTTCGTAAGTTTCACCTTCAATAGGTCCTTTTCCATCAATTGGCTGACCAAGTGTGTTAACCACACGGCCAACAATACCTTCACCAACGTTGATAGATGCAATACGCTGTGTACGTTTTACAGTAGATCCTTCGCTAATTTCTTTAGAAGGTCCTAATAATACAACACCAACGTTATCTTCTTCAAGGTTCAAAACGATTCCTTCTAGACCGTCTTCAAACTCTACCAATTCACCGTATTCTGCGTTAGCAAGCCCATATACACGTGCAATACCATCACCTACGGTTAAAACAGTTCCTACTTCGTCAAGTGAAGCTGATGCTTCAAAACCTGAAAGTTGTTCCTTTAAAATTGCTGAAACTTCAGCTGGTTTTACTTCTGCCATCTTATTTAGATTTTAGCTTGAGAAATTTTCTCAACCCTTAATTTAATGTAAACTCTCTTTTTAATCTATTTAATTTGTTTGCGATACTCGCGTTGTATTGAAGATCGCCCACGCGAAGGATAAACCCACCAATGATCGACTCATCAATTATATTTTCAACCGTAACTTTATCGCTACCGGTCATTTCTTTTACTTTAGCCAATACTTTTGCTTCCAACTCTGAAGACAATGCCACTGCCGTTGTTACTTTGGCAACTTGTATACCTTGTTCTTCATTATATAGTTTCACATAGCTTTTGGCAACATCGCCCAATAAAGCGATACGTTGATTAGCTATCAAGACACTAACTAAGTTCTTGGTAACATCTGTTTGATTGCTAAAAATCTTTAGCAATACTTGCTTTTTATCCTCTGCTTTTATTACCGGACTCGTTAGCATATTACGAAGCTCTTCACTTCCTTCAATAGTAGCTTGAACGGATTGCATGTCACCAAACAAAACGTTTTCTGTTTTAGTTTCACTTGCATGCTGCAAGGCTGCTTTGGCGTATCGTATGGCTGCTCTGCTCATCTTATTACTAGTTTAAAGTAGCGTCACTTAACATTTCGTCAACCAATTCTAATTGCTCATTTTTGGAAGACAACTCTTTTTTCACAACTTTTTCAGCAATTTGAACTGAAAGTTCTGCTACATGGCTTTTCAATTCGGCCATAGCTGATTTCTTTTCGCTTTCAATAGCTGTTTGTGCTTGTGTAATCATTTTATTGGCTTCAGCTTGAGCTTCTTCCTTAGCATCTGAAATCATTTTTGTTTTGATCTCGCGTGCTTCTTTCATCATGCTATCTCGCTCATTTCTGGCTTCTTGAAGCAGTTTTTCGTTATCTGCTTTAAGGTTCGCCATTTCAAGCTTTGCTTTTTCAGCAGAATCCAATGCATTTTTAATGCCTTCTTCACGATCATTAACTGCGTTTAAAATTGGTCCCCAAGCAAACTTTCGAAGCAACAGTATTAAAGCAACAAAAATAAGTATTTGCCAAAAAAACAGTCCAAATGAAAATTGTTCTAATAATTTTTCCATTATCTAAAATTTCAAAAAAAATAATTTTTAATTTTTAATAACACAGTCGCTGTAACCAACCGTTACAGCCACTGTGTATGTAATTTATGCTGCGAATAAAGCAGCGAATCCGATACCTTCAATAAGCGCCGCTGCAATAAGCATTGCTGTTTGAATTTTACCAGAAGCTTCTGGTTGACGTGCAATCGCTTCCATAGCTTGACCACCGATTCTACCGATACCAAGACCTGCTCCGATTACAATTAAACCTGCTCCTACAATTGTTGGGATTTCCATAATATATATAATTAAAAATTAAACGTTCAAATTAATGTGATTCCTCGTTTGCCATACCAAAGTATAGCGCCGACAACATAGTAAATATATAAGCCTGTAAGGCTGCTACTAATAATTCTAATATTGCTAAACCAAATGCTAATCCGAAAGAAAGTGAACTTCCTAACCAGCTTTTAAATATAAACATCAATGCGATGATACTCATTAACACTACGTGTCCTGCAGTCATGTTTGCATACAAACGAATCATTAATGAAAATGGTTTAATAAACATTCCAAGTAATTCGATTGGTGCCAATACAATTCGCATTAGTTTAGGTACACCAGGCATCCAAAAAATGTGCGCCCAGTAATTTTTATTTGCTGTAAATGTTGTGATTAAAAAAGTAATTAAAGCCAGCCCAAAGGTTACAGCAATATTACCAGTAACATTCACTCCTAATGGAGTCATCCCTAATAAGTTTAAAAACCATATAAAGAAGAATATAGTTAACAAAAAGCTCATATACTTTTTATACTTCTTCTCTCCTATATTAGGTATGGCTATTTCGTCTCTAACAAAAAGAACAAGTGGCTCAAGGAAACGACCCACCCCTTTTGGAATGCTTCTATTTTTCTTATACGATTTTGCAAGCGTACGAAACAAGAAAAACATAAGTATTGAAACCAATAACATAGTTACTACGTTTTTGGTAATAGAAAAATCTAGTGGTTTGTCATTCGTAGCATGACCTTCCTCGTCATAATTTATATCACCCGCAGCATTGGTTTTATATATTTTTGAGTGATACAACTTGTAGTGATTACCATCAACCTCAGCCAATGTTTCACCGTGGTTAAATTTTGAAGAAGAGAATACTTTTAACCCATCATCAAAAAGAATAACAGGCAATGGAAAACCATAATACTTTCCTGCTTCTTCGTCAGAGAAGAACGTAAAATCATAAGAATCTAACAGGTGATGATTAATATACTCCTGTATCTTAGACTTTTTATCGCTGTCTTCTTGCTCGGTAAGCTCGTGGGTTTGAAGGTTTTCTTCAACATCTTGAGCATAGGCTGTAGTAAAACCTAATAAAACTACTACTACAAATAAAATCTTAACTATAAATGGCTTTTGCATAATACACAAATAGTGATGTCCTTAAAATCGGTGCAAAAATACAGTTATATATTTTATTGTAAAAACAATTTTAAGTCTTTTTTTAAAGTTATAAAGCCGTCAATATACTTGATTATTAAGCTGTTTGGAAAGATACATTACTTCTAAGGCTAAACAGACAGCGTAAGGGACAAAAAAAGTAACAAATTCAATGGTCTGCATAGTTCCGTCTGCTCTATATGTTGGGTAGAAAATAAGAAAGAAAAAAAGAAATTTTAAGCCACTACCTGCCATAAAAATAAAACCAGCTTGTGAAGATTTCTTATCTAACGCACGCTGTACTACAAATAAAATGATCCCAGCGAGGATAAAATTAACTATGTAAGAAAGTATTATAAGATTTTCAAAAAGAGGGAGGTTGCAGTAGTATAGTATTGCCACATGTATTGCAAATACTATTATTAATATACCTGCTAGAACAGCTAAAAATTTAAAACTCTTGGCCATTTTTATTTATTCAACCTATTCGTTTGTTGTACCACTAAATAAAGAGACAGACCTACCCCTAAGAGTGTTCCAATAATCACATATAGCTTGTTGCCATCGTTATATTCGGTATCGAGCCATAACCCTCCCTGAACAAAAAGATAGATTACCACGCCCATTTCAATAGCGATAGCACTAAGCACTGCCCACCGTCTTAAGCCATTATTTTTATTATCGCCCACGATTATTTAAGGGGTTCCGAAGACTTTTTAGCACGCTGTTGCCTGTCGTAAGGACTCGGCTTTGATGCTGGATCTTCTTTGAGCTTTGATTCAGGTTTAGGTTGGCTGTCTTTTTTGGAACCTTTCATTACACATGAAGCATTAAAAGTAGCTCCTGGCTCCACAGCTAATTTCCCTACGACTACCTCACCTTCAATAGTCGCAGTAGACTTTAATGACAATGTTCCTGAAACATCTAAATTACCTTCAAACTTTCCTTCAATATCGGCATTTTCACAAGTAAGGGTTCCTTTTATATAACCACTTTTACCCAACACCACTTTTGAAGGGGTTTTAATAGTGCCTTTAACAGTTCCGTCTATTCTAAAAAAGCCTTTTGAAATCACATCACCTTCTAGTGTTGTGCCTTCATTGATTCGGTTTTGTCCGCTACTGGGCTCTTGTCCGGTTCTTTCTTTTTTTTCTGAAAACATGGGTCTGGGTTTTTAGGTTTGTCTTTGCTATTCTACTGGCTCATCTTCATTATTTAAATAAGCATCTAAATTTTTATGAATCTGAATAATTTTATAGTTAGCCGTTGAAATTTCAAAAGAAGGTTTCGCTATTTTAAAATCTTTGTTTTCCTTTAAAACTTCTGCAAAATTACGTGCGCCTGTTTTGGTATTTAACCCATGGAGTACAACCAATTTGGTTTCTGGTGTATAATAATCCAGTGACGCATTCATATTAGTATATCGATAGGCATCAATGGCTTCAACTAACTTATCTTTTAATGCTTGTGCAGCTTCAGCTTCGGTACTATCAAATTTATAAATCAGCTTCCATTTTTTAGCTTCTTCATCGGGTACAAAGTCGCTGGATTCTATAGTACGCAAGGTTTTTCCGTAAATAAATTCAGCTTGTTGGCCTTCTTCGGAATTTGGATAATTTAATGCTATAAAATTCAATGCTTTTTTATAAGCTTCAAATCCTTGTTGGCGACCAATCGCTGTAGCTTTTAACAGCTCAAATTTAGGAACAATCTCGGTTCCTGTGTATTGCGAAATATAATCATCACTTTGTTCAATTACATATTCATATTTTGAAGCTTCAAAATCTTTATACAATTGCTTGTATTTAAATTCTGGACTAGACTCATCGGTTGCCAATGCAGTATTGGGATTGCGTAATATTTCAGCATAACGCGAATCTGGGTGATTGGTTATAATGTCATTTTTATATTTGCTTGCTAACGACTCGTTTTCCTGCTCGTTATAAATTTTATACAAATTATATTTAGATGGAAGAATTAATCGTTCTTCTGGATTGAAGGTTAGTAGTTTTTCAAGCCGTTCGATTGCAAGACCGTTTTCTTTGAATTTTTCTTTATAAATGAGTCCTAATTGATAATAAGCAAAGTCTCTATCTCCAACCAAGCTATCTATCACTTTTTGATCGGTTGGAATTTCTGCAATATAAGTTTGTGGATCAAAACGTTTGTTCCCCGTAATAACTTCAACTGGTTTAATTTCTTCTTCGGTTATTAATGACGTTTGTTTTTCAGAACGTCTCCAGTTGTCTTCCAGTTCTCGATCCCCCCAAACTTTTTGAAACTGCTGTTTTCCATAGGCAACTGTGGTTGAATTGTAAAAATAAAAGGTACTGTTGTTCTCATTAGGACCACCAGGACCAGCATTTTTAGTATAAAACTCGTTATTAGCGATGCTTTGCTGTTCTTTTACTCTAGCAATGGAATCTGCAACCGCCTTTTCTTTCAACTTTGTGGTGTAATCTGTAAAGTAAGCTAATTGTTCGGCTTCACTCATATTTGCAAAGCGAATAATACTATCATTCGTTGTAGCTATATCTTCATACTTTATTACATCGTCTAAGTTTTCACGCTTTTTTGTAATACGACGGTGTTTTTTTGTATTAACCTCAAGGTTGGTTAACGTACTGTCATAATACGCACCGGCTGTTTTATAATTAGTCGCGTCAAAATTGATAATCGCCAGCGTTTCGTAATTTTTAGACTGAAGGATTTTATCTGGTGAGTTTTCCTTGATAGATTTATTGTAATATCCAATAGCGGTTTGAATACTGTCTAAATTATAATAATATTCTCCAATTTGGTTATAGATTTTATCTAAAAAAGGACGATTCTCACGATTTTCAGCTAATTCATTCAATAATTCTAAAAAAGCTGTTTTGTCTTCGTTATCATAATCGAAATTCCTCGCTTTGGCTATGTAAGCGTTAATCATATACACTCGTGGCGATTTCCTATTAAGTTCAATCACTTGGTCAAAGGCCATATTGGCGCTATCACGCTCGCCTAAACGATTATAAAGTTGTCCTTTAATATAATTGTAACGTCCTTTTAGCTCGTTTTTCTGTACGTTTTCTGAAGCTATTTTCATATACGGCAACGCTTCAGCAATCGAGTCCATTTTTACGTAAGCTTCAGACATAATAGCAGCAACGTCTGCTAATTCCTCTTCATCCATTTCAATTTTTTCACGCTCAACATCTTCCAATAATTCTTGCAAACTCTCTAATGCTACTTCTTCATTGTCTAACCTAATATTTGCTTTTGCTTTCCACACATTAGCATTGGTAATATTATTACTAGTTGGATAACGATCTAGTATAAAGTTAAAAGCATCTAAAGAAGGGATAAACCTTCCATCAAAATAACGGGACTTGCCCAACAACATATATGCTTCGTCTGTTTGTGGGTTGTGTTCCTTGTTGTTTACATACACCGAATGCTTTTGTATGGCTTTCGCAGCTTTTTCTTCAGCACGGTTAAAGTTTGGATTTTTAGATTCTCCAGGTAAAGTTGAATTTTCATCAAGATCTAAGCGCTCAACAGGTAGAATTTCCCAATAGTTATCACGGTAGCCTGTGGCCAATTCCTCTTTGCCATCTTCAAAAGCTAGATTTCCATTGTACAAGGTGTTGTATTCTGCTGTTACCGCATGAAAATTACGACTTAAAAATGTGTTCTTTTTTCGTGAACAAGCTGCTAAAACAAATACAGCCAACAAGAAGAGAGTAGTTTTATATATGCCTTTCAAAATTATGTCAATTTATTATAATACTGTAACTTAAAAGCGTTGCTTTTAGTATGTAAAAGCAAGAAATAAGCTGTAAAAATAAGGTTCTTTTTGGTTTCTGTAGGCTTATAACGTTAAAAATTGGTTGTAATTGGCTTATTTCTATTCTTTAAAATATTTTCCTTTGTAAATTTGCAAAAAATTGAAATCTATGAGTGGCTTCTATTCGCTACCCGTTTCCGAAGTAAACAAGGAAACCCCTAACGCTGTATCGATTACTTTTACTATACCCGAAGATTTAAAAGAGACGTTTTCTTTTAAAGCGGGGCAGTATATAACTATAAAACATACAATTGATGGAACTGAGTTGCGCCGAGCGTACTCCATTTGTTGTACACCAGACAGCGGTAAGCTGAAGGTGGGCGTTAAAAAAGTGGAGAAAGGGCTGTTCTCCGTTTTTGCCAATACCAAATTAAAGGTAGGCGATACGCTGGAGGTATTTCCACCAGAAGGGAAGTTTGTTTTTGACCCCAAGGATGAAGAAACTGGTGAAATTTCAAATCATTACGCTGCTTTTGTAGCGGGAAGTGGAATTACCCCTGTACTTTCCATTGTGAAAACTGTTTTAAATGAAGTGCCAGACAGTACCTTTTTATTGGTCTACGGAAATCAATCGCTTCCTGAAACAATGTTTCATTCTGAAATATTAGAACTTCAAAAAAAATATAAAGACCGTTTATTTGTTGAATTTATATATAGCCGCAAGCTGGAAAATGACGCGCTATTTGGTCGTATAGAACGTTCAACTATTAATTTATTGCTTAAAAATAAATTTAAAGATCGAACCTTCAACTCTTTTTATCTGTGCGGGCCCGAACCAATGATTGATGAAGTTTCTTCAACTTTGAAAGAAAACGGCATCAATGAAAAGCAAATACTTTTTGAACTTTTCAATACAGCAGAAAAAGGACTGCTGACCAAAAAACACGATGGCGATACCAAAGTAACTATTACTCTTGATGACGAGGTGGAAACCTTTTCTATGCCACAGAAAAAATCAGTTCTCGAAGCGGCATTGGATCACGATTTAGATCCGCCTTATTCCTGCCAAGGTGGAATTTGTAGCACCTGTATTGCTCGAATTACAGAAGGAAAAGCTGAAATGCGCAAAAATCAAATTTTAACGGATGATGAAATAGCCGACGGATTGATTTTAACGTGTCAAGCGCATCCTACCACCGAAACATTGTCTGTGGATTATGATGATGTGTAATTTCGGCTTCGCTCAGCTACCGAACCTTCGGCTCCACTCAGTTCTAGCAAAATTTTAATATTAATTCTACGGAGTTAAAAAAGCTTAAAAATAGCTTCTACAACTGTTTTTGGTGAGATGGTTTTTATTGCATTTTCATATCCTTCGGGAAATTTGTTTCCATAGATTGAAGTAGGAATTAATAGAAATTGCTCTCTGTCTGCTGTCAACTGATTTACAGTGGGCTGATTAAAAGGCACAAAACCTGCAAACGGATGTGTTACACCCCAAAGCGTTATGACCGGAATACCATACATCGCCGCTAAATGACCGTTTCCACTGTCCATGGAGAGCATACCGTCCAAGTTCGAAATTAACGCTAGTTCTTCTTCAAAAGTCAATTGTCCGGCGACATTGGTTACTTGTGTAAAATCTGAAGCCAACTCATTTAAAAGCTCCTCCTCTTTTTTACCTCCACCAAATAGGAAAATTTTAAACTTTTCAGTTTTATGCAATTCTGAAATCACCTGTTTCATTAATTCTATCGGGTACATTTTACTTTCATGAGCCGCAAAAGGAGCAATCCCAATCGCTTTTTTGGTGTGTTGCCCTATTAAATTATGCAACCTCTTATTAAGCTGTTGCCTTTCTGGAAACGTATGCTTGGAAAGGTCTATCGGGAAACCTAATTTTTCAAAAACATCAGCATAGCGTTGGTGCGTTGTTTTTAACTGAGAAAACTCTTTGTTTTCTGAAGCTGTTAGTCGCCTTTTTTCTTCTCTGCCCTTATCGATTGTTGCTGCTTTTATTCCTTGTATCCGTAAATAATTAGAGATTATTTTTGAACGGATTACATTATGCAAATCGGCTACCGCATCTATTCCTTGAGATTTTGCCTTATTAGCCAATTTCAAAAGCCCAAAGCCCTTGTGCTTTCCATAAACATCAGCTTCTAAAAATTCTACAGTTGGCATGCTATTAAAAAAAGGCTTAAAATGCTTTTTTGAAACAACCGTAAGTTTTACTTCTGGGTATGTTTTGGCAAAAACCTGCAACACCGGAATAGTCATAGCCACGTCCCCCATTGCAGATAGGCGAATAACGAGAATGTGAGAGGGTTTGGGCATGTGGGTTTTTAATTTGGCACTGGGGCTTCGATATAATTTAATTCCTTGATGTTGCAAATCAAGGAATTAAATCACTCAGCCACCTTAGGTTTGGCACTTTGAATCCTTTTAATTCAAATTATTTTTCACCTCGAAGTACTGGGTTCAGCTCATCGTCATTGTACATTTTCATTTGCTTATATACTTTCATATACTTATCGCCATTGGCAATATCGTCTAATAACTGATTGATGGCCGTACTTAAGTCTACTCGCTGTTCTAATAGTACATTCAGCTTTGCTTTACAAGCCATTTGATGCTTTTGAGAAGCGTCTTCTCGATTGGCTTCTTCATTCATATGGTATACTTTCAATGCTAATATGGATAAACGGTCAATACCCCAAGCTGGACTCTCGGTGTTGATGTTCGCATTATCTTTTACAGTTACATCTTTAAATTTTTCTAGAAAATAACTATCAATATATTCTACCGTGTCGGTACGATCTTGGTTAGAAGCATCAATTTTACGCTTTAATAATAGCGCTCCTGCAGGGTCAATATTAGGATCACGAATAATATCTTCGTAATGCCACTGCACTGTATCAATCCAACATTTTCTGTATAATAAATGTTCAATTAAATCCGAATCTTTATCATAGGGATTGGTAAACGGTTGGTCCACCGTATCTATTTCGTGGTATTTATTGATTACTTCTTGAAATATTTTGTTGGCTTTGTCGCTGAACATAGGTTTATATTTTTTAAATCGGTGGTTTTGGTACAAATTTACAAAATGCTAAGGCAATTAGTACATTCACCTACTTTAATAACTGCAGGCGATTTCATTTTTGTGTCATCGGCTCACCCCGACTATGCTTAGTGAACACCGCTCAGACACTATTTTTATTTTTTTCCAAAATATGCAAATACTCAACCGTCGCACTGGCTTTATGGTTTCTATTTTCGGTTTTATCTGCTTTAAAGCGCTGATATGCTTTAGTTTCTAAGTTATATTTTCCGAACCGTTTCATAATTGTTTCCACATCTTCTCGGCTCATTAATCCTTCGTTATTGTAACTTAAAAAGATGTATTTAAATTGTGCATTTTCAATCAAATTGGTAAACGATTGTAGCACTTCTCCTTTTTTACAATAATTACTTTTGTAATACTCCCGTAGCCCCGTTTTTCCTTTAGGCACAAAGGTATCATATTTTGCAATAGTATTGAGTAGGTGATAGTTTGCACCGTATTGTCGGGCATTGTAAGGCGGATCTAGATATAAAATATCACCTTCAATTTCCTTAATCAATTTGTTGCTGTCTTTTTGAAAAACTTGATGTGGACCTTCCGTTTTCTGAAACGTTGCCGGTTTAATTACCATAATTTTTGCTGCGGAAGTCTTTATTTTTTTTAAGAATGCACCATAAACTGAAGCCGTATTAGCCACTTTATCGGCACTTTCCAATAATGAAGCCAATAAAAAATAATATTGGTTATCATCTATTTCTGAAGTTCCTCGCCAAGTTTCAATTTGGTGACGAGCGGCGTCTATTTTCTGTCCATTTTCTGAAGTAAAATACAGCCGTCCGGCTTTTCCCCCTTCGGAATAATTCTGAAATATAAATCCTTTTTGCCCTTTTAGGTTATTTAAAGTCGCGATTGCTGCTTCAGAGCTTAATTCAGTATGGTTTCCTATATAATTCCTATTCAACACATAACTGTAAAACTCCACATCGTTGGCGATTACTTGTTTTACGTGGGTTTTAAAAGTTCTACCTACAATTCCGGTACCAGCGAAGAGATCGCAGAATACTTTTTGCGACAAATCGTTTCCGCAGACTGCGGTAACTGTATCAAAAATAAAGGAAGATAGTTTGTGTTTGGAGCCTATGTAGTTCATTTTGTTACCCAAATAATTGCGCTCAACGCTTGTGAATTGTCTGCAAAAGTAAGGGAATGCAGCTTGTTAGGGTTAAAATTTAAAACATATTTTTCTATTTCAGTTTTAAGCAGAAAAAGATTAGCTTTTAGTTTCCAGTGTCCTCCATGTTCATCAAAAACTACAATAAAAAGTCTATTTTTTAAGTGATGTCGCTGTTGGGTACTTTGATTATCGTACAACCAGGTAATTAGTTCTTTTTCATGGTTTTTCGCATACGCTAAAGACTTTTTAAACTGTTTGGGAAAAACAGTGGTTTTATGATCAAATGGAATATTATGCATTGTAAAGTCGACCACACGATTTTTTGAATTTTTTGAAGGGATTACTCCGGGCAAGCTTGTGAATATGTGTTCAACTGCTATTGCGCTCCAAAAGTTATACCAACGGTTTATGGTGTAATTAAAAAGGTCGTGTTTATTCAACTTGTGTTTTTCAACTATTTTGGCCATTTGCGGCATCAATGCTTCCCAAGTTTTCGAGGTATAAATAAAGTTTGTGTAACTATCCCAAAGGTTGTTTTGTTTCCGACCCCATACATACGGGTATTGCAGGCGTTTTTGCAATTCGGTTTCCAAAATTTTTAGGTGAAGCGATTTCATATAAACAATAATACAATCGGTACCAGTACGACTAGCCAAAGTAATCCTTCTTTAAAACGAGCTTCCTGAACGTTTTCAATATAATTGGTTACAATAACCGATAACGGCGCGATGATGAAAAACAATTCGGCCCCAG
The DNA here is from genome assembly GCF_963974425.1 of uncultured Marixanthomonas sp. Classification (NCBI taxonomy): domain Bacteria; kingdom Pseudomonadati; phylum Bacteroidota; class Flavobacteriia; order Flavobacteriales; family Flavobacteriaceae; genus Marixanthomonas; species uncultured Marixanthomonas sp. The sequence continues at coordinate 39,282 of NZ_CAXBCK010000005.1, read as the reverse complement.
TTTTTTGAGGACTAAACAGCGCTATCACCATACAAACAACCAATGTTAAAAGTAACAATACGGCATTCGGTTTTTCTTTTTTTGACAGGGAAGCGATTTTAATTAGCCTAAAAGGCAGCGCCCAGATTAAAAATGTGGCCATAATAGCCGCAGGGAGTAATATTTTAATGTTGTTGTAAGCAGAAAAATCTAAACTTACAGCGGGAATCCATTCAACTATCCATAAAAATGAATCGTCAACCATTAAATGAAACGATGTTGACAATATAAATATAGCAATAAAACCAATAAATGGGATAATGAACAATCTATGATTGGTTTCTGGTTTTTGTAGAATTGAAAAAAACAATGGTACAAAAAACAAAATACTCCAAAAATAAAACATGGCTGCAACGGTTATCCAAAGCGAGGCATCTAGTATTTTCCGTTCCGTGTTTTTTTCCGAAGAAAGGCTTGCTAACCTCCTAAATGCCATTAACAAAAACACGTTAGCAAGGAGTATGTTTCGATCCAGAAAAATGACGGGCAGCGTTATCAAAAAACACGTAAACAGTAGTACTGTATAGGTGTTTTTATAGGTAAGATCGTTTTTTCGAACAATAAAATCTAGTAAGAAAATAGCAAAGACAGCCCAGCCAATAAAAAAGAAACTAATAAGCAGTTGTGAAAGATCTAGTGGGTTTTTAACCTGTACCAAAGCCCCGAAAACATAGCCCAAAAAAATGACCATTCCGAAGATCACGAAATTAATAGGCTTAGATTTTCCAAAAAAACTTGTAAGCATAGCGGGTATTATCTATTTTTGCGGTATAAATATACAGATATGGAATTGAAAGATTTGTTTTACGGTATTGCAGATTTATTTGAAAATGTACTTTTTATACCATATGATGCACTACGCAGCTTAGAATTGGATAGCTGGTGGTTAGCTAATGCAATGAGCTGGATATTTATTATTATTGGTTTTGTTGCCTTTTTCTATTGGATGAAGCAACTTAAAATATTTAATAATAATGACGAAGAAGATCGTTCATCTACTTCACATTCTTACTTAGGATAAAGGTTTAGCTTAAATCGAAACCAATATCGGTTCGAAAGTACATCCTGTCAAAAGATAGTTTTTCTATGTTTTGGTAGGATTTTTTTAGTGCCTTTTTGTAATCTTCGTCTAGTGAAGTAACTGCTAACACTCTTCCGCCATTAGTAAGTGTTTTTCCATCTTTTGTTGTCGTTCCTGCGTGAAAAACTATAGCGTCGTGTACTGCATCAATTCCTTTTATTTCCTTTCCTTTTTCATACGCTTCAGGATACCCTCCAGAAACCGTCATAACTGTCGTAGCGGCACGATTGTCTATTTCTAAGTCTATCGTATTTAATTTTTGCTGAAAAGTTGCTTGTAATAATTTCCCTAAATCTGTTTTAATTCTTGGCAACACAACTTCGGTTTCGGGATCACCCATACGCACATTGTATTCTATAACATACGGTTCGTCATTCACCTTAATCAATCCAATAAAAACAAATCCTTTATAATCAATCTCTTCTTTCTGAAGTCCTTCAACCGTAGGTTTTACAATTCGCTCCTCAATTTTTTGCATTAAAACTTCGTCCACAAAAGGAACGGGCGAAATAGCACCCATCCCACCGGTATTCAGACCTTTGTCGCCTTCGCCAATACGTTTATAATCTTTAGCTGTTGGCAGTACTTTATAGTTTTTACCATCGGTTAACACAAAAACGCTCAGCTCGATTCCATCTAGAAATTCTTCTATAACGACTGTTTCACTAGCAGAGCCAAATTTTCCGCTCAACATATTTTCCAATTCGGTTTTTGCTTCTTCAATATCTTCCAATATCAAAACCCCTTTTCCAGCGGCAAGTCCATCCGCTTTTAACACATACGGTGGTTGTAACGTATCCAAAAACGCTTTTCCGGCTTGTAACGATTTTTTTGTAAAGCTTTCATACGCTGCGGTCGGGATGTTGTGCATCGCCATAAACTCTTTTGCACGTTCTTTACTGCCTTCCAATAAGGCTCCTCGCTTTGAAGGACCTATGAGCATTACGTCTTTTAAGGTTTCAGAAGCAGAAAAATAATCTGCTATTCCTTGTACCAACGGGTCTTCTGGCCCCACGACAACCATCTCAATATTATGGTTTACAACCGCATTTTCAATCGCTTTAAAATCGGTAACCTTAAGACTTAGATTGGTAGCAATCGCTTCGGTTCCGGCATTTCCGGGCGCTACAAACAATGCATCGCACAATTCACTTTTTTTAAGTTGATACGCAAATGTATGTTCGCGGCCACCAGAGCCTAATATTAAGATGTTCATAGGAAAGATTTTTTTCGACTTCAAAAATAATTGTTTGTAACTTGAAGCCCTAATTTTTTAGGTTGAATTTATTTGAAACTACATTACGGTTAAAAGGTTTTCCCATTCAGAAAGCAAAAAGGCGGTTACAGGAAATTCAGAGGATTTCAGAAACCGATTATAAAATCTATGTACAAGATACCCGGCAAAAGATGTTTGAATATCACCTGCGGGAAAATTTGTTTTATCAATCCTTTATTGGTGATATAGCAATTAAAAAGTGGGAAGATATTCCAATTTTGACTAAACGGGATGTGCAAATTCCTATAGAGAAAAGACTTTCGACAGGTTTTACTAAAAAAAATACTTATATAGGTAAAACGTCTGGTTCTAGTGGAACACCATTATTTTTTGCAAAGGATAAATTTTGCCACGCTATGACTTGGGCGGTAATTATCAACCGTTTTGGATGGCATGGAATTGATTTGGACGCTTCTTTTCAAGCACGTTTTTATGGTATTCCGTTAGATTTTAAAGGTTATCAAAAAGAACGATTAAAAGACAGGTTGAGCAATCGATACCGGTTCCCAATTTTTGATCTTTCTGAAGAAAAGCTAGAAGAATTTTTATCTGTTTTCCGAAAAAAAAAGTTTGATTACATTAATGGGCATACTAGCTCCATTGTCTTGTTTTCGAAATATCTTCAGAAAAAAAACTTGATATTAAAATCTGTTTGCCCCACGTTAAAAACCTGTATCGTGACCAGCGAAATGCTCTATGATACCGACAAAAAGTTATTGGAAAAGCAACTTGGTGTCCCTGTTGTAAACGAATATGGCGCAAGTGAGCTTGATTTATTGGCTTTTACTAATGCTGAAGGTGAATTTCAGGTGAACAATGAAACACTTTTTATTGAAATTTTAGATGAAAACGACCAAACTGTCGAGAATGGAAATCCCGGTCGCATTGTTGTTACCTCGTTATACAATAGAACCCATCCGTTTATACGATATGATGTTGGGGATTTAGGAATTCTTGATGAAAATTCTACTTTTAAAAAGCCTGTTTTAAAAAAGTTAATAGGTCGGTCTAACGATACTGCTGTTTTAAAAGGAGGAAAAACCGTGCCCGGTCATACATTTTATTATGTTACAAAAAGTATTGTAGAAGAAGACGGAAACGTAAAAGAGTTTATTGTAGAGCAGACCGCTTTAGATACGTTCACTATCGTGTATGTTTCAGAAGTAGCGCTTTCTACAAAAGACCTAAAAAAGATTGAAATAGCGCTTTCTAAATACGTTGGAGCCGACCTCAATATACATTATGAACGGGTAGGAGTACTAGATAGAAACAAACGTGGAAAATTGAAGCAGTTTATTTCTAAAATAGATGTGAGAAATGAGCCGTGATATTCTATTAATTACCAATTACTTTCCGCCTGAAAAAGGAGCAGCTCCCAACCGAATGCATACCTTGGCTAGTAACTTAACAAAAGCCAACTATAATGTCCATGTGGTCTGCCCAATGCCCAATTATCCTAAAGGAGCTATTTTTAAAGGTTTTGAAGGTAGTGTTTATAAAAAAGATTCAGAAACCGTGGGGACCATTCACCGATTGTGGTTGTGGCCCAGCAACTCGGAAAACAAATTTGTACGCTTGCTTTCTATGATTTCCTTTTCGGTGAGCCTTACTTTATTTTTTCTGTTTAAAAGAAGTCCGAAAAAAGTATTTATACAATACTCTCCTGTTTTTGTTGGGTTTACCGCTGTTTTTTGGTCATGGTTGTTCGGTAAAAAACGAATTTTAAATGTTTCAGATCTTTGGCCTTTGGCAGGTTTGGAAATGGGTTTATTGAAAAAAGGGTTGTATTATACCATTTTGGAATGGATGGAGCGGTTTTGCTACAAAAAATCCCATTTGATTATTGGACAATCTGAAGAAATTCTTACGCACGTAAATACAAAATGTAATACTCCTCTTTTTTTATACCGAAATATCCCGGACTTCAACCCTCCCGCTATTACTGAAACCTCTGTTGAAAAACCTATTACACTCGTTTATGCAGGTCTATTAGGTGTAGCACAAGGATTGGCTGAAGTTTGTAAAAAAATAGAACTACCCAAATTTGTTGAGCTCCATATGTATGGTGCCGGACCAGAGGAAGAGATAATTTCAAAAATCAACAAAAAGAACATTTGTTATCACGGTGAAATAGAAAGAGCCGAACTGCATAAAACACTGCAGCAATATGATATAGCTTTTATACCACTTACCAATAGGATTTATGGCTCGGTGCCTTCAAAATTATTTGAATATACCCGGTTGGGACTTCCTGTAGCTTATTTTGCTGGTGGTGAAGGAGGGACCTTGGTAGAAACCCACAGACTAGGTTGGAACATACCCGTTTCAGATTTTAATGCTTTTCAGAAATTTATTTCTGAATTATCTATACTAGAATTAGAGCGTTTTGGTAAAGAAAAGGTACAAGAAAAAGCAATTGACGCATTTAATTTTCAGAAACAGTTTGATAAGCTTACAAAAGCAGTAAGCGAACTTTAATATGCTTTTTTATCTCCTTTAATGGCGTTGTAGATAGTCTGGAATACAATTTTAATATCTAAAAACAATGACCAGTTCTCTAGATAGAAAATATCGTACTTAACACGGTTAATGATATCATTTTCGGTTTCTACTTCCCCCCGGTAACCACTTACCTGAGCTAAACCTGTAATACCAGGTTTAATAAAATGGCGTACCATAAACTTATCAATCCTCCCAGCATACATATGCGTATGGCTTACCATGTGCGGTCTTGGACCTGCAACGGACATATCGCCTTTTAATACGTTTATAAATTGAGGAAGTTCGTCTATACTAGTTTTACGAATAATCCTACCAACACTGGTTACTCTTGCATCACCTTTACTTATTTGATGCAGGTTTGCCATTGGATTGGGTTTCATAGACCTAAACTTATAACAGAAAAATTCTTTGTAATCTAGCCCATTTCTTTTTTGTTTGAAAAAGACAGGACCTTTTGATTCTAGTTTTATGAGTATAGCTAATATAGGTGTTAACCAAGAAAGAACACCAACTATTACAAGTAGAGATAAAATAATATCGAAACTTCTTTTTATAAATTGGTTAAAGGGCTCGTCCATAGGTATTTTACGCAGGGATAAAATGGGCAAGACTCCATAATAACTAAAATCTAGTTTTTTACTATATATTTCTTTATTATCAGGTAAAAACTTCAGTGTTTTAAGATTATTATCTACATAATCAATTAACTGAATAAGATCTGTATTATTCACTTCGGCTACTGAAGAATATATTTCGTCAATATTATTTTCGTTAATATATTCAATGCAATCTTCAACTGTTGTTTTTTGCGGTCCTTTTAGATTGAATGTTTTATCAAGGTGATACCCATACTCCGGGTTGTCTGAAAAAAATTTACGTAACTGATCAGTCTTTTTATTCAAACCTATGATTACTACTTTCCTTCTGTTTCCACCGGTTAACAATCTATACCTTTTAAGTAAAAAATAAATTGTAAATTTTACAACTGTTATACATGCCATCACCAAAAGCACATAATTTACCACGGCAACAGCACTTTTATTTTCGGTGTTGAAAATACCAAAATAAGCAAACACAATCAAGAAGAAAACGATGAGCTGTTTCCCTATCAGTGACATAATTTTCGAAACATGAGTGAAGCGATATATTTCGTAAAAACTAGACTTTAACGAAAGGATGATCCACCCCATAGTTACAAACGCAATAAAGTTAATGATATCATAAGTTTCAGAAAAGAAATAAAACGCCCATAGATGAATGATCAACAGATCAATCACATAGGTTATTGGCCTTAAATAGCCCGAATATCTTCCACTTTTAAAAATCATCATTATTTTCTAATGTGTTCTGAAAAATCTTTATGTTCACTTTTCAACAATTCTTCTTTTGAAAACTCCTTAAAATATTCATAGGTGGTTTTAAGTCCTTCTTCTCTAGATATTTTGGGTTCCCAACCCAATATGTCTTTTGCTTTTGTAATATCTGGTTGCCGTTGCATTGGATCATCTTTTGGCAAGGATTTGAACACAATTTTCTGTTGGGTTCCGGTCAATTTTATAATTTCTTCGGCAAAGTCTAAAATACTTATTTCATGCGGGTTACCAATATTAACGGGCAACGAATAATCACTCATTAATAATTTAAAAAGCCCTTCTACCTGATCATCAACATAACAAAAAGAACGAGTTTGCGAACCATCACCAAATACAGTTAAATCTTCACCGCGCAGCGCTTGCCCTAAAAATGCTGGAATAACACGACCATCGTTTAATCTCATTCTGGGACCGTAGGTATTAAAAATGCGGGCAATTCTAGTTTCTAGACCATGAAACCGATGATACGCCATGGTAATGGATTCCTGAAAGCGTTTTGCTTCATCATAAACACCCCTAGGGCCAATGGTATTTACATTACCGTAGTATTCCTCATTTTGAGGGTGTACTAACGGATCGCCATATACTTCGGAAGTGGAGGCTATTAAAATGCGGGCATTTTTTTCTTTAGCTAAACCAAGTAGGTTATGTGTACCCAATGATCCCACTTTTAAAGTTTGAATTGGAATTTTTAAATAATCTATTGGACTAGCCGGAGACGCAAAATGTAAAATGTAATCTATTTTTCCCGGAACGTGTACAAACTTAGTAACATCATGGTGATAAAAATGAAAGTTTTTATTTTGAAAAAGATGTTCAATATTTTTTAAATCACCAGTAATGAGATTGTCCATGCCTATTACTTCAAATCCTTCTGCAATAAATCGATCGCATAGATGAGAGCCCAAAAAACCTGCGGCACCGGTAATTAATATCTTTTTTTTCATTTTTTAATTTCTTCCTATTGAAATATATTTAAACCCTTCTTTCTTTAGATCATCAACATTGTAAAGGTTTCTTCCATCAAAAATGGTTGGGTTCTTCAACTCATGCTTTATTCTACTGAAATCTGGCGTTCTGAAAATACTCCATTCGGTGCAAATTAATAATATTTCGGCTCCTTCTAAAGCTTCGTACATCGAATCTGCATAGTTTAGTTTATCTCCAAATTGTTTTTGAATGTTTGGCATTGCTTCAGGATCAAAAACAGTTAGCTTGGCGCCTTTTCCAAGCAGTCCATTCATCATATCGATGGCTGGTGCTTCGCGAACATCATCTGTTTCGGGTTTGAATGCTAAGCCCCAAATAGCGATTTGCTTTCCTTGTAAATCACCTTTGAAATAATCTTCAATTTTTGGAAGCAGAATTGTTTTTTGGTTTTTATTTACTTCAATAACCGAATTCAAAATCTTAAAGTCATAGTTTTCATTCTTTCCAGCTTTCTGAAGTGCTTTCACATCTTTTGGGAAACAAGACCCACCATAGCCAATACCCGGGAATAAAAAACGTTTGCCAATACGGGAGTCGGTACCCATCCCTGCGCGTACTTTATCAACATCAGCTCCCACTTTTTCGCAATAGTTAGCTATTTCGTTCATAAATGTAATTTTGGTTGCCAAAAATGAATTAGCTGCATATTTGGTTAGTTCGGCAGACTTTTCGTCCATTACAATAATGGGGTTTCCAGAACGCACAAATGGAGCATATAGTTTTTGCATTAACTGAGTTGCTTTTTCACTACTGGATCCAATTACGATCCGTTCAGGCTTTAAAAAGTCATCTACCGCAAAACCTTCTCTTAAAAATTCAGGGTTTGAAACTACATCAAAATCGCAGCTAGCATTTTCGGCAATTACCGCTTTTACTTTTTCAGCTGTTCCAACAGGCACCGTGCTTTTATCGACAATTACTTTATAGGTTTTTATTTTCTGCCCTATTTCTTCAGCAACATTCAAAACATAGGAAAGATCGGCAGATCCGTCTTCATCTTCGGGGGTGGGTAATGCTAAAAATACGATCTGGCCGTGTTCTAACCCTTCGTCTAGGGAAGTTGTAAATTGAAGACGATTTGCTTCTATATTACGTTCAAAAAGCACATCAAGATGTGGTTCGTAAATAGGGACTGTACCATTACGCATAGTATCGACCTTTTCTTTGTCAATGTCTACACAAACTACTTCATTTCCAGTTTCGGCGAGGCAAGTTCCTGTAACGAGACCTACATACCCAGTTCCTACAACTGTTATTTTCATAATTTAATGTCTTAATTTTAAGAGTGCAAAAATACGATTTACTAGCATTTTAACCCTCATTTATGGTTTTGTTTTGCGCAACCATTTTATTGGACAACAACACAATAAGTATAAACCCAATATAATACGCTCCAATTTGTCTATGAAACACGTTTTCAAACATACAATAGGCTACCAACGAAAGTAATGAAGCAATGGGGAAATAATTATTTCTATTTTTTATAAAAAGAGCAATTATGAGAGCACTGAACAATAAAACCCCAATTAATCCAGCACTAATATAAAAATCTAAAAATTGGTTGTGTGTATTATATCTTTTGGTTGTAAAATTTTGTCTTTTTTCCGAGTTTACTATATTTTCATAACAAAGAATTAACTGATCTTTGGCATTATAAAAGCCAATTCCTGTCAAGTTAACCCCTTCTTTTTTGGCTATTTTCCACCCACATTCCCAAGTTTCTGAGCGGAGCTCCCAAGTCATTGTATTAGTTACTAAACTGGTCAACATGGATGGTTCTTTATCATCTTTATGGGTGAACCCAACATAAAAAAGAGTTCCTAAAATTGCTACAAAAAGCACTAGAATTGGAATACGAACCTGCTTTTTTGTACCGTACAGTTGGCGTAGTAAAAGCAAGAAAACCAACAATAATAAGGCGACTTTTGTACCTATTAAGAACACGAACAGCATGTTGATAATGATATTAGCCAAATAGTACCTGTTTTTAGGGTGGAATTTAGGTCGCATTAAGCTATACGACACCAAGATACTCAAAACGGCTAAAAGGCCTAAGTATAGCCTATCTACCAATAATGCTTCGATAATCATCGGCGAGTTACCAAAATGAAAATCATTTAATGTATTTGTTAATATTATAATATTGATTACCGAAAAAATAATAGCGGCCATCGAGGAAAAGATGATTGCTTTTTTTATTTTATCAAAATCATTTACAGGGATGTAAAGTAAAACTAACCCGACCGCAATTAGTACTTTTTTTATGATGCTAAAATCTTCTCCCAACGTTCCTGATAAAAAAGCATTTACCATTAAATAACCAAAAAAGAGAAGTAAAACAAGAATAAGGGAACGGTCAATTTTTTTGAAATCTTCTTTTTTAACTATAATAGGAAATACAATAACCAAAATACCTAACAAGATATTGGGCAATGCCCGTACATAATCTTCAAAAGGAATAGTTACAAATAGCAATAAATATATGTACGGATAAATTGCAGAAAGTAGAATTTTCATATACCTATAAACTATTCAAATTAAAAGACGAAAGATAAAAAACAAAAATACAATAACCCTGTTCTCGATACTAATTTGTGTCCTCAATGGGGTCACAAATTCACTCGCACTTACAAAATAACTAATTCTTACCTCAGTTTAATAAAACACCTACAATTTTTTTGTAAGAAAAATAAATGGATTCTTACAAATCAATGAACTATCTATGGCTTATCTATGGAGTATCCTTGGCGTGACTATGGAGTCTTTCGGCTCTGTCAGACCGGGTCTATTTATTACTGAAAAACTTTTCTCTAAACACCAGCATTATAAACTTAGTATTTCCTACTAAATACCTTTTCCACATTCGTTTGGGTTCTTGTAAAAATCGGTAAAACCACTCTAAACCAGATTTTTGCATCCATTGAGGAGCCCGTTTTGTTTTTCCGGAAATGACATCGAAACTGCCACCTACACCCATTTTAAAATTTACACCTTTTAAAATTTCTTTATTTTGATATAAAAATCGCTCTTGAATGGGAGAGGTTATGCCAACAAAAAGGATATTGGCACCGCTTTTAGATATTTGTTCTGCGATTTCTGGTTCATCTTCTAGTTTAAAATACCCATTTCTGTAACCAGCAATTAATGTTGAATTAAATTCATTTGAAAACTTTTCTTTAACCTTTTTTACAACTTCTTCTTTTGCTCCAAATAAAAAGATTTTAAATCCATTTTTATGAGCCATTTCAGCCAAGTTATGAACTAAATCTATCCCAGCAACACGTTCTTTTAAAGGTTTATTTAAAAAATTGGAGGCCCAAATAATAGCCTGCCCATCTGCTTGTATCACATCGCTATCGGCGACGTATTTTTGCATGTTGGGGTCGCCTTTAATTTGGATTATCTTCCCAGCGTTAATATCGGTAAGATTTATACTTTTATGGGTTTCTATGGTTTCTTTTACAAGCGATATTGTTTCTGCCATGGACAGATCTACAATCTCGGTATTAAGTATATTTATTTTTGGTATTTGATTACTCATTGTATTTCTATCCCTGATTATTTTCTAATAAACTACTATATGCATTCTCGTATTGGTGGGCATTATGTATCCAACTCTTGTTTTCAACAACATACGTTAAAGCTGTATTAATTATATTTTTTTTCTCATTCTCTTTTAAATGAGCAACTTTTATAATTGTTTCTTTTAGACTATTTTTATCTTCCGCTTTAAAGATAAAACCATTTTTATTGTTAGTCAATAACTCTAAAATCCCACCAACATCGCTCCCAATCACAATTTTATGGTACGCCATCGCTTCTAATGGCTTTAAAGGAGTTACTGCGTTGGTTACATCATTACTCAACCTAGGATTTATAATAACGTCTATTTTTGAAAAAGCTTTATTTACTTCACTTGGATGAATACTTCCTTTAAATTGTATATTTTTTAAATCTGGCCGTTTTTTAATAGTTTCAACTATGTTTTTCTCGCTAATCCCTGTTCCGTAAATAATAAGTTTGTTATAAAAACCTTCATCTGCCAACTCTTGAAAGCTTTCAATTAAAAACTCTATTCCTTCATATGCTGTAAGGGTTCCAATATATCCAAATACGGGAGTTTCTCTTTCAACTGGAATGGGTATTCTCTTTTCCTTAATTAATTGTGTGTTTACAGCATTATTAACAATACTACTATTAGCAAATGAATGGCCTAGTGAAATAAAATATTCTTTTAATTTTTCATTTAAAAATACAGCGTGATCAGCTCTTTTAAGCGTAAAGATTTCTGCTTTTAGCAAAAAGGTTTCAATAGTGGTTTCCAACCGCGTTTTTTTGCCAAATTTTTTCTGAAACATCCATAGCGATCTAAATTCATATACAACCGGCAGTCCTGTAAGCTTTCCAATTATCAAGGTTGGAATACCACAAAAGAACATGGCGTGGGCATGAAGTATGTCAGGTTTTTCCTTTTTTACTGTTTTGTAAAGCGAAAAGCTAAAGGTTAGTATTGAAAATAACTTTGCAAGTTGATGAAACACACTTTTTTTTTCATCAGAAATAGAAGAAACCTTTTTTCTAGAAGTGCGGATATACCTAATACCATCTATAACATCTTCTTTTTCGCCTGAAATAGAGTGCTGAAAAGGAGATGTAATCGCTGAAACAACTATGCCTATAGACTTTTGAGAGAAAAGTATATCCCTACTTCTAATACTTGATCCAGAGACTTGTGGTAGTGATTGATATAAAATATGTAATACCCTCACCTTGTCAAGTTAAAGTTAAAAGAAAGTAATAGTACCATATTTAAAAAATATGTTCGTTTAGTTTAATACTTTTGGCAAAGTTAATTATTTATGAAGGCTATGGAAAGATTTCTACATTTAAAAAAAGATACAATATCCCTTTTACTTTTATTGGTGTTTGTGTTAACGATACCTTTAAAAAACAACCTTAATAGCATCAGTATTATTTTGTTGGGGGTTTACAGCCTAATTGTGTTTTTACAAACTAAACAGTTTAAAAAATCTCTTTTTATTAAATTACTACCACTCATTTTGTTTTTTATACTGTCGTTATTAAGTATTTTTTATTCTGAAGATAAAGGATATGCAATAGATTTGGTAGTGAGGTTATTGCCCTTTTTAATCTTTCCTTTTGTTTTTTCTATCCTTTCTGTTTCAAAAAAACAACTTGTAGTTGTTTTAAAAAGTTTTATCCTGTGGATGACCCTCGTTTGTTTATACTCTCACAGTATGGTGCTGTATAAGCTATTTGAAAATAATGACATCTTATTTAATCTATTCAACAATCATTATTCGTATATGAGCTTGGCAAATGACACTATTGGCCTACATACCACGTATTATGCCTATTATGTATTGATTGCCATTGTTTTTTTGGTGTATTTTTTATTTCAGGAAAAAAGAACTTTATATAGGTCGCTTTATTTTTTACTGTTACTCTATTTATCTTTTTTTATATTTCATTTATCCACACGAACCCCAATTGCAGTTTTATTTCTATTCTTTAACTTTTCCATCCTGTATTACTTTTTTAAACAGAAAAAAACAGGGAAAGGGATTGCACTATTACTACTGCTATACATTGTGACCAGTATTACAGTCTATAATGTTAGAACGACACGCTATCGGTTTCAACAATTGTTTGGATTTACTTATTATAATGGATTACATCAAGATGATGGAGAAAATAAATTAATACAGTGGGAAGCCGCCATACATGCTAATAAAAATATAGTTTTTGGAAATGGCATTGGAGATGCTGATGCGTCTATTTTTAAATCTTACATTGATTTTAGCAAAAAAACATTTGCAGAACGGGAATATAACGCTCACAACCAATTTATACAAACGTATGTAAGTTTGGGCTTGGTTGGGGTAGTTTTACTATTGCTTATCTTTTTGTTTTATTGTAGAGCGTTTTATAAACAGTCATTTTTTATTGGCTATACCATAATGGTACTAACTTTTTTCCTATTTCAAACGGAGTCTTATCTAGTACGACATAACGGAATTGTCATGTTTGTTTTTTTAATTTGTATTTTTATAAACTACTCATCTTTAAACAATAAAGAGCTAAATACCTAGTAACGTATTATTGCAGACTAAAATTAACATTGGTTACACGTTCTAATCTCTACGTTTTTAACAGTTACCGGTCCTATATCACGATACTATTTATTGTATGCTTTATGATCTAAAATGTATTGAGTAGATGAGTTTTTATAAACAGAAAGCACACTTTTGATTGCTGCTTTTGAATAATAGGCTTCATTCCATAAAACCATGATAGTATCATTAAATTCCAATTTAAAGCTGCCTTGATGGTCAAAACTAATGCAGTAGTGCCTAATTCAAACGCAGTAGTATCTGGTGCGACTTGACGGAATTGGTATTTTTTTGTATATTCATAATGGAGTATGCTCCATATATGAAAATATCAACATACTTTTTAAACTTAAATTTTTATGAAAAAAATACTAGTTACCCTATTGCTCATTTCTATACAAGCGTTCTCTCAACCTGGTGATTTAGACACTAGTTTTGCCGATAATGGCATATTTGAGTTAAATACTTTTAAAGAAGCCATTCATATCACTACAGATCCGCAAGAGAATATTATCTGTACTGCTGTTACAGAATCTGATGAGTACGCTGTGCTCAAACTTACGCCAAATGGCGAAGTTGACACAAATTTTGGTAATAATGGATCAGTATTTTTTGACCATATAATTAAGAAGACCCTTACGTTAAGTACTGGTAAAATATTGGTGCTTGGCAGGAATTCCCTAAATGGAGATTATTTTGCAACTGTAACCATGCTCAATAGTGATGGTTCTATTAATAATACATTTGGAATTAACGGCACTTTTTCTGAAATTATTGTGGATAGTTCAGATTACTCAAAAGTATTAGAATTGTTTGAATATGAAAATGGGTATTTAATTGCTTGTAGAGAGCTTTTTAATGGCTCAATATTTATTAAGTTATTACCTAATGGCACCTTAGACACTGCTTATGGTAATAACGGAAAATTTATAATACCCTCTAATTATAGCCCAGATAATGTATCAGATTTTACAATAGATGCTAATAATAATGTATACTCATGTGGTTATAGACCGGGTTATGAACATCATGGGTTTCTAATTACAAAAATAAATGCCCAAGGAGAGTTGGATAGTAATTTTGGAGATAATGGAAACGTTTTTATAAATGTATCTGGGGATAATAATTGGGCCAATTCAATTAAAATATTCGAAAATAGCTTGTATATCATTGGTCAAGGAAGTAGTTCTGAGGGTTCTTCGTGGCTCTCTATTAGCAAATTAAATGCAGAAAACGGGGACTTGGAAACTTCTTTTGGAAGTTATGGTGATGGTATAATATATTTAGACGGTAGTGGTAGTTTAGGTGGAGGGAATGATTTCTTAATTCAAGAAAATGGAAAACTAATCCTATCGGGAACTACCGATTTAAATTTTGGTCAAATTAAACGTACAAAAATTTTTAGAGTTAATGAAGACGGAACTTTAAATTATAGAAATGTTTTTGATTTCTATTATACATATTTCTCATTGGCCTTTCATCAAGGAACTGACGCTTTTCTAGCTGCTGGGCGAACTTATTATTATCCAAGTAATCTCTTAATATCAAAGTTTAATGTAGGAAGTTTAGGGGTTGAAGACATTACAGGTGGTAATACAATTAAAATATACCCTAATCCTACAAAAAAGTACTTCGAGATTGAATCTAAACATAAGATTACCAAAGTGGAACTATACAATGTTTTAGGAGAAAAGATACACACCTTTAAAAACACCCAACACTTTGATGTTTCACGATTTGCCTCAGGACTATATGTGGTAAAATTAGAATCTGAAAATAGTGTTGTTTCTAAAAAATTAGTTATTAAATAATCTTAGACAAATACGCTATTCGTCATTAAAACATAACAATGAAAAATTTTTATTTTTTTACAATTCTATTATTCTCAGTAAATGTTGTTCAAGCACAAATTGTAAATATTCCTGACGCAAACTTTAAAAATGCATTAGTAAATACAAATTGTGTAGATACAAATGGAAATGGAGCTGGAGATATAGATGCAGATACGAATAATGATGGCGAAATACAAGAAAGTGAAGCCGAAGCTGTAATAAGGCTAAATGTTGATTGGCAGAATATTTCTTCTTTGGAGGGAATACAAAGCTTTACGAATATTATGGATTTACGCTGTCGTGATAACCTGTTAACCAGCTTAAATCAAAATCTAAACCCAAATATTGAAATACTGTATATAGGCAGTAACCAATTAACTAGTTTGGATATAAGTCAATACTCAAATCTGAAACGACTTTCGTGCTATAGAAACCCATTAACAAATTTAGACATAAGTCAGAACCCGAATCTCGAAAATTTATCTTGTAATAATACTCAATTAAGTTATTTAGATATAAGCCAAAACCCGAACCTTAAAGATTTAAGATGTGCATATAATCAATTAAGCAATTTAAATATAAGTCAAAACCCGAATCTTGAAGTTTTAAATTGCATTGGCAACCAACTAACGAATTTAGATTTATCGCAAAACCCAAATCTTATAGATTTATATTGTGCTGACAACCTTTTATCTAGTTTAAACTTATCACAAAACCCCGATCTTGAGTATTTAAATTGCGGTGATAACCAATTAAGTAGTCTAGACGTAACACAAAACCCAAATCTTGAAGATTTATCTTGCTGGACAAACCAATTAACGAATTTAGATCTATCACAAAACCCGAACCTTGAAGATTTAGATTGCAGCAATAATCAATTAACGAATTTATATCTATCGCAAAACCCAAATCTTGAAAGTTTATATTGTAATAATAATGAATTGACAAATTTAGATTTATCACAAAATCCAAATCTTGAGAGATTAAATTGTTATTCTAACCAATTAACCAGTTTAAATCTAACACAAAGCCATAGTCTTAGAAATATTTATTGTAATTCTAACCAATTAACTAGTCTAGACCTATCACAAAACTATAATGTTCAATATATAAATTGTTCTAATAACTTATTAACCAGTTTAAATATTAGAAATGGGAATAATCAAGATTTATATCTTATGAATTCTAGATATAATACTAATTTATCATGTATCACTGTAGATAACCTTACCTACGCTTATAATCAAAATTGTTCACAAACTTCTGAACTTGGTTGGTGTAAAGATGAATGGACTGGATACAATGAAAACAGCAATGATGAATGTATTTTAGGTATAACTGAATTAAAGAATATCGAAGTAAACATTTATCCCAACCCTGTTAAAAATATTTTATATGTAAATTATGAATCTCCAATAGACCAAATAAAAATCTACACTTTACATGGACAGTCATTATATGAAACAAGAAAAACCCAAATAGATGTTTCTTTACTTTCACCTGGTCTTTATCTTGCTTCAATATTAATTGATGGAAAAAAAATTGTAAAAAAGTTTATCAAAAACTAGTAATACACTGGCTCGGTTTGGAATGTGTCTCAATTCATTTTTTGCAGAAAAAAGTATCGCTTAAAATATATCAGTAGAAGAAATTTTTTCTAAGTTTAAGTAATTCCCAATAAAAGAGAATTCCTTAATCTGTAAGTCAATAAATTACTTTTGTTTTGACAACAAAGGATTAAAAGGAATTACAAACATTAATAAAATCCATAGAAAGTTATATTGATATATAAATGCATTTGTAATTGAAATAAATAAAATAAAAATAAAATAAAATAAAGCTGTTTTAGATTTTAGATAATTGTTTAAAAACATAAAAAGAATAAAGAAAAACAATATTGAAAAAACACCAAATTTAGCGTAGAGTGTCAAGTAGAGGTTATCAATATAAATATTGAAGTTTTTAATATTTTCTCGCCACTCAAACCAAGGTATAAAAAAGACAAAACCTAATCCTTTTCCCACAATAAACTCAGAAAAATTGAAGGATTTCGCCGCATCTATAAAAGGTGAAAATCTATTTAACAAAGCATATTCAATATACTCAGGCTCCAATAATTTTTTAAATCTAAACAAAGGCGACTCTTCAGCAGCCCTTAAAACCATATAAATCAATCCAGAAAGAAACACTGTAACTATTGAAAAAAACAAAATAATTCTTTTTATAGAAGCCCTTAGTAGAAAGTATATTACCACAACCAATAATGCTGCGAATATTAATGTTCTGTTTCCTGTGTATAATAGTGGTATAATTGAAAAGACCACTTCTTTTATTTTTGGTTTTATTCTATTTAAAATTAGGAATAGTAGGTAAAATAAGCCAAAGTAAGCCCCTAAGGTTTCTAGTCTAGTTTCTTCAAATTTATAATAAGGATCATCGGTTAAAGAAAGATGTATTTGATACCTTACCATTAAGTAAAAGAAAACAGAGCAAACAATAAAATTTAAAATCAAGACCCAATTACAAAATTTTCTTGTCAGTATTTTTGAAAGTCGTTCTTTGTAATGTTCAATGAAAAAATAGGCTAAGATTATAAGTATAAATGGCTTAATATCTTTTAAAACATTGATTGCTTCTACAGAGTTTTTATCTACAAATAATAAAAAATGGATACAGTAAAAAAATAACATGGAAAAGACAATAGTAGTTCCTTGTAATACTTTCTTGTTAATATTATTTTTGGCTGCTTTTAAAAGAAAAATAATGCAAACTCCAATAAAAAAATAGTAATAGATAGATACTTGAAATATAATATGAAAATTTGTTGTAAACTTTGTTATAGGCAATAATACAGTAAGAAGAATAAAGGATTTTAAACCAAAATCCTTAAATGTAAAGTTGCATACCGAAATTATACCTAATACAAAGTAAAGTGCCGATAAAACAATGTAAATTTTAGTTTCCATGCGTTGGTTTTAACCTAAGACTCCCCAAAACTATCAATAAATATAATGCTATGGGTGCATTGTTAAAAAAAGTTCCTGAAAGCATGGCAATAATCAGTAAAAATACTATTTGTAGCCTTCCAAAGGGTATCAAGTATTTAAAATTTATAATATGTTTAAAATAAAAGAACAGATAAATTATAGTTCCTATAATTCCAAAAAAAAGAAATACATCAAACAATTCAAATTCTACACGATAGGGTACAAAATCGGTTCCACCAAATAGGTAATTGGCCCAACTCCATTTCTCTTCAATAAGCGGCACAAAGTTGTCTCGCAATTTCTCGTTTCTGTACGACGTTAAAGCAGTAATCAAGCCGTCTTCTTTATATACTGAAAAAATAGTTTGAAAAACACTTGAAAGAGCGTTGAAGATATACTTTCTGATAAGAAAAATAACTAGCAAGATACCAGAGCATGCTATATAAAACCACTTATTTTTATACATTTTTTTAACGATAAAAACATGTGCCGCTGTAAGCACAAAAAACAACATCAACGCCTTTGTGCCCGTTAAAAAACATATTATACTCACTAGTATTAGTTCTGCCAATTTCGTTTTGTCTTTCAAAAACTGATTGGTAAAATAGGTGAGCGCTAAGGCATAGAAAAAAGTTGAAATACTGGGTACCATAAACAGCCCGTTATACCCAAACCGAAACGAATAGGTTTGAAAAAGCGAAATGTTGAATACAATGCCCATAATAATAAGTAGGCTATTTAAGAGTACTATTTTTTCATAGACTTTAAAAAAAAGACTGTCCGGGGGGGCTTTAAAGCCTTTAATAAAAAACAAGCTGATTATAAAAACAAAGACATATCTACTAAAAAATATCAGGTTGCCAAAAAAATGTATTCCAAATTGGTTGTTGTTAAACGTGTATTGACCTACTATAAAAAAGAGAGACATCCCTATTAAAAATAATAGTAACTGTTTCCTGTTCTTGGTAAGATTAAGAAAGGCAAACACAACGGCAAGCACAATAAAAGCACCTTTTACTAAAGCACTGTAATTATGAAACGGTAAACCAGCGTGATAAACAATCTTCGTTACGGCTTCCGATAAAAAGAAAAGTACTAATACAAGGGTGATTTGCAAGTGTTTTTCAGTAGCTACTTTTTTTAAAAGTGTTGTCATGGTTTATAATTTAAGGATTACCTAAGCTGAGTTACCTGCTAGCAGCGATTTTTATAAGGAGGTCATTATTTAAAACACATTCAGTTTTTTTTAAGTAATATTTAGAAACACATAGACGGCCAATTTGGGTTCAGGTTTCATATAACACTTATTTAAATTGCTTTTTTAAATTATAAATGAATATTCCGGTACGTGAAATCCAAAAGAGTAAAAAGGCCAACGCCACTAGCTCTATTGATGTAAACATTCTATAAAAAAGAGCTCCTATGATTGCTATAAAAATCAGGGATTGTAAATTGGCATTCTTTATGGTTTTAATATCTGCCCTTGCACCAAACAAGGCCGAAAACAAACTATAGTTTAATTTAACAATTCCAGTTGCTAGAAAAATTATAATTAAATATACGTTGTCATTAATATTAATGTAAGGTAATACGCCTATTTTATTTACCAATATCGCACCCAAAATGATTAAGACTCCTAAAATAAGTCCTAAAATATTAATTTGTGTCAATTTTTTATTTAATTGCTTTAGAGAGCCCTCTTTTTTAAAAGCCACTAATTCTTTAAATCCTACATAACCTTGTATCAATGAATAAGGAAATAAAAATAATGTTGCTAAAAAAAAATATTCCCCCAACAATTCGGCACCAAACTGACTTTTAACAATAAACCGATCGCTATAGCCAATAAAAGTGATTGTTAATAACGAAATGAAAAAATGAAAGCCAAATAAATATAACTTTAGAGGACTTTGTTTATTTAAAAAGTTAAAAGAAATCGTTTTAAATGTATAGAATATTTGAAATATAAATACCCCTATCAAACTGTATGTCAATATTTTTACAAATAGTTCTATATTGTTTATGTGTTTCCATAAAAAGATAATACATAGTATAAACAATAAAATTTTCCAACTATTTAAAAAAAGTTGAGAGGTTGTAAAGTTAGTATTCAACCTATACACGTTAAATAAAAACATGGAAAGTGTGATGCTAATTGTTGCAAAGAGAAAATAAGCGTATGGGAGGTTTATGTCCGAAAATGTAGTTTGAAAAAAATAAGAGCCTACAATACCAAATAACAGCCAAACAAAAAATAATAATCCACATAAGGTTTTATCGGTTTGAATAACCCCTTGTTTTTTAACTTCAGAAATACGTAAAAAAACCTGCTCAAAACCCAATAGCCCAAAGGAGCTAATAACTTGAAAAAAGGTGATTAAAATAGAGTACTCTCCATACGCTTTAGGACTCAAGATATTTTTAAGCAATATATTTGCTGCAAACACCGCAAAAGCTCCTATAACAATGACAAGGAAGGAACTGTGTTTTTTTGCAAGGTTTTTAAGTTGTATCATTTTTTTCTTTCAATATATTATTTTCTCTCTACTAAAAAGATATATCGTTAATTATAAGTGGGTCTCCTACCACTCCTTTATAACCATCTGCATCATACAAGAAAAACTTCAACTCTTCTATATTATTAATCTCACTATCAAACCGAAAGGTAACACTGTTTTTTCCTTGATCTTTTAAATAAAAATCGGCAAGATCAAAGTTTCTACCATTTTCTTTACTGATACTCTTTAGTAACATTGTATCGGAAACTCTTGGCCGAATATGTACACCAACTTTATATTTGTTTAATACTTCTCTTATTTCATAATAATCTTTAAATAAAATTGTACCAAAATAAGTTTCGTTTATTTTTTTTATTTTCAGTTCATTAATCACTATGTTATCTTTTAAATTGGCTTTATAAGGCAAAGAAAAAGTTTTAATAGAATTGGGGGAATATTTTGAATTAAACTCATTTAATTTTATTTTTTCAATTTCGGACGTTTTATAGTTAGGGTTTTGAAGAATGTAATTTTTAGCTATGTAGTCCGCTATAAAATGACTTGCTTTATAAGCACCATATGAATTAAGATGAAGAGGATCACTAAAATCATAAAACTCCAAATTCATTTCATTGTAGTA
This sequence comes from uncultured Marixanthomonas sp., assembly GCF_963974425.1. Classification (NCBI taxonomy): domain Bacteria; kingdom Pseudomonadati; phylum Bacteroidota; class Flavobacteriia; order Flavobacteriales; family Flavobacteriaceae; genus Marixanthomonas; species uncultured Marixanthomonas sp. The sequence goes on along the minus strand of NZ_CAXBCK010000005.1, from coordinate 17,930 downwards.
GTTATTAAGGTTCAAATAGGGTACATTTAATTGAGAGCACACTCTATTTAAAGCATCAAAAAAAGGATAATCTTCATATCTTGCTCTCAAATATGGAGAGGTTATAACTAATACCTTAATTCCATTTTCATTTGCTATATTAACGAACTCTTTAATGGTTTTTCTGTCTATTTTTGAAATTAGTTTTTTTGATAAGTTTGTGTCTATTTCGATATTTTTAAAAGTTTTGAACTTTTCATTATTCTCACTCAAAACATAATCTCTTCCGAAAAACCCATTGTAATAAGAATAGTGTGGATTGTTCAAAGAGTCTTCCCTATTTAATTGTAAAAAATTGAGTTTATTCCAACTTCTGTGATTCCTAATTAGTGGAGAATACACTCCTAAAAATTCTTTTTTGTCATACGTTTTTATCGTTTTTTTCAATTTCTTAATTGAAAAATTTGAAATGTGATCTAATGCTCTTAATTGAAATCCTTGAACTTTATTCTCCTTTGGGTATTTTAATGAGGGTTCATAAATTTCTACAATTGCTAATTTTGGTTTCGAATGTTTTATTACTTTTTCAAACACCAAATTTGTGATTGGCAACCGTTGTCCGTCGGAACCCAAATTATATGTTACAAGTTTAGTCTCGTTGTTAATTATAAGAGGGTTATAAGCAGTATAGACATGTGAGCTACCTAAAAATAGAATATCTATATCGTCCTTTTTAGATACCTTCCTAAAATCATTAAAAGTATTATTATAAATATGGTGCGTACTAAATACTTTATTCAAATAAATAAATCCCACCACCAAGAAAACAACAAAAACTAGTATTTGAACTATTCTTTTTTTCATATTTAAAACTGAAAGTAAATAAATTCTGAAACACTATCATTACCATACACACCAAATATTATAATGCTAAAAATAATAACAGTATAAGTAGCATATCTCAGAATAAAATTGGATTTGTTCAATAATTTTAAAGCTCCATATTTTCTGTGTAATGCATCAAAAATTAAGAGTAATACAATAACTACAATTGCTAAAATAAATTCGTCTTTTGGTAGTCCCAAATTGGTGCTATCAAATTGTTTTAAGTTAACGTTTAAAAGGTTCTTTATAATATAAACACTATCGGCAAAACTGTTAGCCCTAAAAAATATCCACGCAACACAAACAATAACAAACGTACTTATTGTAAAAAAGAATGCTGGTATAAAATGGTCTCTTTTAATTTTCAACTTATAGTATCCAAAAGCTTTCTCCATTACAATGATAATCCCGTGTATCGCGCCCCAAATAATAAATGTAATGGCAGCTCCATGCCAAAGGCCGCTGATAACAAATACTAAAAATAGGTTTAGATAGGTTCTGTACTCCCCATTTCTACTTCCTCCTAAAGGAATATACACATAGTCCCTAAACCATGTTGATAATGATATGTGCCAGCGTCGCCAAAAATCGGTAATCGATTTTGCAAAATAGGGCGTATCAAAGTTTTTCATTAAATCAAATCCTATTGTCCTAGAAATACCAATGGCAATATCGCTATATCCTGAAAAATCACAATAAATTTGAAATGCGAAAAAGATAGTTGCAATAATTAAATCCTGACCACTGTGCCCTGTAGGATTATTATAAACCTCATTAACTAAAATAGCCAACCTATCAGCAATAACCATTTTTTTAAACAAACCTAAAGCCATCAACAACAATCCACTTTTAACAGCTTTATAATTAAAAGAATATGTTTTATGAAATTGAGGTAATAAATGAGATGCCCTTTCAATTGGTCCTGCCACTAATTGAGGAAAAAATGCTACAAACGTAAAAAAGGAAAGCGCATCATTGGTGGGTTTTATTTTTTCCCTGTAAATATCAATGGTATAACTTAAGGTCTGAAATGTATAAAAGCTAATCCCTACGGGCAATATAATATTCAAGCTAAATGATTCTAAACTTCCGCCAAAAAAGCGAAATGAGTTGACAAACGAATCAATAAAAAAGTTGGTATACTTAAAATAGGCCAACAAGCCAAGGTTTACACCAAGACTGATGAATAAAAAAGTTTTTTTAATCGATTTTTTTGAAGCTTTATAAATAAGCTTACCTATGGTATAATCTACCATAGAACTGAAGATAATTAAAAACAAAAAACGCCAATCCCACCACCCATAGAATAAATAACTAGCGGCAAGAAGAAAGATATTCCGTAACGTTAATTTTTTTGCTACTATCCAATAGAGTAAGAAGAATAGCGGAAAAAATATAGCAAAATCAATGGAGTTAAAAAGCAAGCTTGCGTAATTTAATTATACAATCAATTTTGTTTTTGCCTCACCCCACAAAAATCCAACACCTCTTTTGAAGCATCTATATCAAGCGTTTTAAATGCTGTATGCGCTACTAAAAACACAATAATATCAGCTTGATTTATCGCATCAGAAACAGTCGTTAAATCGCGTGTATCACCTTCTTTTAGGTTAGGCTCTACATCTAAGGTTGAAAAAGCTTCTTTCCTTAGAGTTTCAGCTACGTATAGTGCTGGAGATTCCCGTAAATCGTCAATATCAGGTTTAAAAGCAAGGCCCATACAGGCAATTTTGGCGTCGCGATCATTTTCAATCTTAAAAGCCAATGCTTTATTCTTTATCTTTTCGAGTACCCACTCGGTTTTGTAATTGTTGGTTTCACGCGATTTTTTAATCAGGCCACTTTCTTCTGGAAATTCCGAAACAATAAACCAAGGATCTACCGCAATACAATGTCCCCCCACACCTGTACCAGGCTTTAAAATATTAACTCGCGGGTGTTTATTGGCCAAATTAATCATCTCCCAAACGTTGATACCCGCTTTGTCACAAATTACTGAAAGTTCGTTGGCGAAGGCAATTTGGTTGTCACGAGAAGCATTTTCCACCAGTTTTACCATTTCGGCAGTTTTGGCATTGGTTGCGTGAAGCTCGCCTACTACAAAATGTTTATAAAAAGCAATGGCTTTTTCCGTAGCATCTTTATTAATACCTCCAATGGCACGATCGTTATGTTTTAATTCGTGCAGCACATTACCAGGCAATACACGTTCCGGACAATACGCTATGTGAATGTGTCCTTTTAGGTCGGGACGTTCTTCAAAAATGAGTTTTTGTACCTTCTCAGTGGTTCCAACTGGACTAGTAGACTCCAATATCACCAATGCACCTTTTTTTAAAGTAGGAATTAAGTTTTTAGTTGCAGAGAGCACATAGCTTAAATCAGGTACGTGATTGTCTTTAAAAGGCGTGGGAACAGCTATTAAATACACATCTGCTTCCACTGGTTTTGTGGCTGCTTTTAAATGGTTTTCTTTTACCACGTGATGCACAAGCCCATCCAAATCGGGCTCTACAATATGTATTTTTCCTTGATTTATAGTTTTAACCACATCTTCGCGAATGTCAACGCCAGTTACTTTTAGACCTCTACTCGCTATCAAAGCGGCTGTGGGAAGGCCTATGTATCCCAACCCCATCATCACTACGCTTGGTTTATGTTCCATGTTTTATAGTTCTTTTATATATGAAATTATGCGTTGCGTTGATTTTCCATCCCCGTAAGGATTGTGACGCAAGCTCATTCCATTATAATATTCTTGATCGTTTAGTAATTTATGTGTTTCAGTAGTTATTTTATCTGAATCGGTACCAACAAGAAATACCGTACCTTCTTCTACTGCTTCGGGTCGCTCGGTGGTAGTTCTAGTTACTAATACCGGTTTACCTAAACTAGGGGCTTCTTCTTGTATACCGCCGCTATCGGTAATGATTAAATATGATTTTTCCATTAGCCATATAAAAGCAGGGTAGGCTAACGGTTGTACCAAAATAATGTTGTCCACTCCAGCTAATAACTCATGGACGGGACCTTTTACATTTGGATTTAAATGAACTGGATAAATTATTTGAACGTCTTTATTTGCTAGAGCTATTTCTTTCAGCGCTTTGCATATATTCAACAAGCCCTCTCCATGATTTTCCCGGCGATGCCCCGTTACTAAAATTATCTTTTTTTCAAGATTTAATTTCTCTTTCAGCATTTCAATTTCGTCATCCTTGAAATTTGCTGCATTTACTTTGTCGATTCCGTATAGCAAAGCGTCAATAACTGTGTTTCCCGTGACTAAAATATTTTTTTCTGAAGTATTTTCAGTCAATAAATTTTCTTTGGAAAGATTTGTAGGAGCAAAGTGATAGTTGGCTATTTTTCCCGTTAATTGTCTATTAAACTCTTCTGGGAAAGGATATTGTCTATCAAAGGTTCGTAAACCTGCTTCTACGTGACACACTTTTGCACCGCTGTAAAAACCTGCAATACCGACTGCCATAGACGTGGTGGTATCGCCGTGCACATATACATAATCAGGCTGAAAATCTTCCAAAACAGGTTTCATCCCTTCAATAATGGTAGCGGTCAAGCTGTAGAGATTTTGGTTCGGTTTCATCACATCAAGATCGTAATCGGGGGTAATTTCGAAAAAATCTAACACCTGGTCTAGCATTTCACGGTGCTGAGCCGTTACGCATACTTTAGTTTCAAACTCCGAAGTACTTAAAAACTCCAACACTAAAGGAGCCATTTTTATAGCTTCAGGACGTGTTCCAAATACAATTAGGTTTTTTTTCTTCATAATCAGTTTTTCAAAATAGTTTTGAGGCTTTCTTTCCAATGCTTTTTTTGCACGTTTATATTTTTTACTGTTTTTTCAGTATTCAGCACACTGTACTTGGGCCGTGCTGCAAAAGTAGGATAATGGTCTGTTTTGGCAAGTTTTATCGCATGATTTTGATTGGAATAGTCAATAATGGCTTTGGCAAAATCGTACCAAGTAGCTTCCCCAGTATTGCTATAATGATATAAACCGTATTTTTTGTTTTCTGAAGCAATAACTTGCAATAATACACTTGCCAAATCATTGGCATTGGTAGGAGCTCCTGTTTGCTCGGTCGTGATACTAATTGCTTTCCGCTCCTTGGCGAACTTAAGAATGGAGTTTAAAAAATTATGTCCGTAGGTAGAATATAACCACGAGGTTCTAAATATGAAATACTTGATGCAAGTCTCTTGAATGTATTGTTCTCCTTTCCATTTTGAAGCACCATATACATTAATCGGATTCGTGGCATCGCTTTCTATATACGGGGTTGTTTTCTTTCCGTCAAAAACATAATCTGTCGAAATGTGGATTAATGTGGCTTTGGAGGCTTTACAGGTCAATGCTAAATTTTTTACAGTTTCTGCATTGCTGTTAAACGCTTTTTTTTCTTCGCTTTCAGCTTTTTCAACATTTGTATAGGCTGCGGTATTGATGCAGTAATCAAATTTCTTTTCTGAAAAAAGAGCGGTAACCGCAGCTTGATCTTCAATATCAAGTTGGTTTCGCGAAGCAAAGAAAAAATTTAGTTGTGGATATTTCTCTGAGGCATCTTGTAAACACCTTCCCAATTGTCCGTTTGCACCTGTTACTAATACGCTTATCATAAAATCGCTTCCTTAAATGCGGGAAGTTGTTTATCTTTTTCTGAAATGATTAAATCCTCTTTAGGCAGATGCCAGTCTAGCGCTAAGGTTGCGTCATTATAGATAATTCCTCCTTCTGAAGTTTTATCATAAAAATTATCACATTTATAGGCAAAAACAGAAGTTTCAGAAAGTGTGATAAAACCATGTGCAAAACCTCTAGGAACAAATAATTGTTTTTGTTCTACATCGTCAAGAATTACGCTGATGTGTTTTCCGAAAGTTTCAGAATCTTTTCTGATATCAACAATAATATCCAGAACTTTCCCTTTTACCACACGAACCAATTTGCTTTGTGCCATAGGCCCTCGTTGAAAATGTAAGCCTCTCAAAACACCATACGTAGAAACAGATTGATTGTCCTGAACAAAATCGATATTCAGGCTCGTTGCTTCTTTAAAGGTTTGTTTATTATAAGTTTCAGAAAAAAAACCCCTTTCATCTTCAAAAATATGGGGCTTTAAGATAAAACAGTCTTTTAGTATTGTTTGTTGTAGTTCCAAATTAATCAAGTTGCATTAAGTGATTCCCGTATCCGCTTTTTAGTAATGGTTGGGCAAGTTTTATTAATTGATCTTTATCAATGTAGCCCATCTCGTAAGCAGCTTCTTCAATAGCGCCAATTTTTAACCCTTGCCGTTCTTCGATCACTTCCACAAATTGAGCGGCTTGCATTAAAGAGGCAAATGTACCAGTGTCTAGCCAAGCCGTCCCTTTATCTAATATGCTAACACTTAATTTTCCTTGATTTAGGTAAGCGTTGTTCACATCAGTGATTTCTAGTTCACCTCGATCGCTAGGTTTTATGCTTGCTGCTATCTCAACAACGCTGTTATCATAAAAATAAATACCCGGTACCGCGTAATTAGATTTTGCTTGTTTTGGTTTCTCTTCAATAGAAAGTGCTGTTCCGTTTTTATCGAATTCTACCACGCCATACCGTTCGGGATCGTGCACGTGATAGGCGTAAATAATACCACCATCAGGGTTATTATTGGATTGTAATAGTTCTTTTAATCCGCTTCCGTAGAAAATATTATCGCCTAATATTAAAGCTACTTTTTCTTTACCTATAAACTCTTTTCCTATTATAAATGCTTCGGCAAGGCCATTGGGCTCATCTTGTACTGCATATTGGAAATCACAGCCGTATTTTGAACCATCACCCAATAGCTTTTCAAACAATGGCAAATCTTCAGGTGTCGAAATAATTAATATTTCACGTATTCCTGCGTGCATAAGGGTTGACAAAGGATAGTAAATCATGGGTTTATCATAAACCGGCATCAACTGTTTGCTTACAGCAAGCGTTAATGGGTGTAAGCGTGTTCCTGAACCTCCCGCCAATATGATTCCTTTCATAATCTATCTGTATTTTTTAAATACCATTCAATGGTCTTTTTTATACCGCTTTCAAAATTTTCTTCTGCTTTCCAACCCAATTCATTTTCAATTTTTGAAGCATCTATGGCATATCTAAAATCGTGTCCCGGTCTATCGGTCACAAAAGTGATTTGTTTTTTATAGGAAACATCATTTGGTTTCAAATTATCTAAAATATCACAAATAGTATGTGCGATGTATAGATTTTCTCGTTCATTCCGACCGCCAATGTTATAGGTTTCCCCAAGTTTGCCTTTTTCTAAAGCTAATTCAATGCCTTTGCAATGATCTTCTACATATAACCAATCACGTACGTTTTTACCGTCGCCATAAATTGGGATGGGTTCGCCTGAAATGGCTTTCCTAATGATTGTAGGAATTAATTTCTCTTTATGTTGGTTGGGTCCATAGTTATTAGAGCAATTTGTAGTTACAACTGGCATGCCATAGGTGTGGAAATAACTTCTTACAATAAAATCTGAGGATGCTTTTGATGCACTATACGGACTATTAGGAGCATAAGGTGTTTGCTCGGTAAACAACCCTGTTTTTCCTAAGGTTCCATATACCTCATCGGTGGAAACGTGAAGAAAGCGAGCCTTTTTAAAGGATTCTTTTAACCGGTTTGGTCCTTCCATCCAGGTGGTATAAGCTTGGTGTAATAAGTTAAAGGTTCCATTTATATTAGTTTCAATAAAAGCTGCCGGGCCGGTAATGGAATTATCTACATGCGATTCTGCCGCAAAATGAATCACTTTTTGAAATTGGTGTTTTTCAAAAAGTGTTTTCAAAAACTTTTTATCGCAAATATCCCCTTCGATAAAATGATAGTTTGGAAGCTGCGAAACAGTCTCTAAATTTTTTAAATTACCAGCATAGGTAAGCTTGTCAAGCACAAAAACTTCGTTACTTGTGTTGTTAAGGTAATACTGGGTAAAAATAGACCCAATAAAACCTGCCCCTCCGGTAATCAGTATATTATCGTTATTCAAAATATTTTTTTAGATTAATCTAAATGATTTTTAACAAGGTTTTCTTTATTATATCCGCTATATATTTTGTTTTTCAGCATCTTCTTTTTGGGCTAATTTTTTAGCATAGTTAAAAGCTCTTATTAGCAATGCAAACAATAAGAAAAGGAGTATTAACAGAATAGGATATACAATCATTTTATTACCTAATATTCCAGAGTATTTTTCAATAAGATTTGATTTGTTTACCAACACTGTAATATCGTTAGAGAGCACCAAATTCTCCCTAAGTTCTTCATTGGTAAGTAATAATTGATTTTTCTTTTCAATTACTCCTGTTAAATCTTTATCAAGTATTACTTGATTTGAACTAACACCAGAGACTTGCTGAGCTCCATATGCATTTAATATAGCATTTATTTGAGAGATGGTTTCTTCATTGGTCTCAATTTTATTGATAATAATGGCTACCGCTTCCTTTTTAAGTGATGTAAGAAGCTTATTATCATTAATGTAGCTTATAACATTATCTATAGCTTCGTGTGTAGCTTTTGAAGATAAATCAATTTCCAAATTATGATATAAGTAGTCTTTATTAAAGGACTCGCTTAAATTATTTTCTCCTTCAAATTCATAACTCTCAATTAATAGTCCTAACGTTCTGTTGTCAGTACCATATATCTCAGTTAAGTCATTAAAATTTACAACCGGTTTAATTTCTACTTTTTTAAGTAACGATTTTTCCTTCCATAGGCCTGATTTTTCAAGGAACAATGAATCGTTATTTTTAATCTTATCATTTAACAAATCGATAGCGTCATACACGTAACTCCCTGTATTAAAGTTAATACGAATTAAGGCATTTGCCTCTTTAGAGTTTTCAACATCCTTCTGTAAAAAGTATCCCGCTAAAACCCCTACGATAATAAGCGCTAATAGAATAATCCAGTTTTTGAGTAAAAAAATGATAAAACGATAGGCAGCAATAAAGCATTTTTTAAAAAAATTGCCTACTAAACTAAAGAGATAAAATAAATCTATTTCTTCGGAAGAATTGGTGGTTTGATTGCTCATAATCTATAGCGTATTATTGGTCTAAAATTTGTTTTATAATTTTTTCAGTAATTAAATAGGTCGGTTTTACACCACTAGTGCCTAATCCACCGGAAGCTAATGTGCTTCCTGTTTCTAAAGGGTTGTCCGATGCGTAATACGCATATCGCACTTGTACTTTCGAGCTAATGCTTCCCCTTATTTTAGCTGCCGCCTGGATGGCTTTTTGATAATGTGCTCCTTCCATTTCTAGCCCTATTACATTCCAGGTAGATTCGTGGAAAAAACGCAACACATCTCTGTTTTGAAGCGATGTCCCTAAAACTGTTATCATCGCTCCAGTACATACGTTTACATTTTCCTCTCTAAAATCTGATATATTCAGTTGGTTATCAAATGGATAATTATCTGCTGTCCCTTCAAATACGTGAGCTGAAGGAATCATAATATCACCTTTTCCTCCTTCTAAAATACCTGCTTTCCCCATAATCGAAACCGAAGCTACATTTAAAAAATGTGAATTACCTGTACTGTCTTGGTAAGGTTTCAGCAACTCATCCATTGTTTCATAAGCTTGTTCACCAAAGGCATAGTCCATTACGATAATAACAGGTTTATCCTTTGTTTCAACTTCTTTAGCATTATATAATGAATCCGGAAATTTATCCGAATCAAACACCTGTACATCAATGTTGGCCCCACTATCATCATCAATAAACGTCATTCCGTTTTTTAAGGCCATTTTGGTCACTTTATCACGTAATTTCCCGTTGGCTGGGTTACTTAAAGATTCAAAAAGTTGTAAAGGTTGCTTCTTTTTTGCTTCTGAAGTTAAAGCGGAGTTTGCATACAACGTATTCATAACACTGTGCATATTCGCACTTATAACGTGTAGTGGTCTTTTCAATAGATCTTTACCCTCAAGAGCTTGCTTAATTTTTAAGGCCCATTTTTCTCCATGAATATGATGCCCCAACCGTTCCCGCAATACAGGACTGAAGGTAATAATACGTTTATTGTTATTAACCACCTCATCAAGGGCTAATTTTCCTAAATAATAGATGATGTTTAAAAATCGATGTGGATCTTCTTTTGTCGCAAACTGTGGATATACATCATTTACTTCTTCAAAAGTTCTACCCAAAAAGTTTGCGGTATGTGTTAACGCTATTTCCTTTTCTTCTTTAGTTAATTCATCTTTTTTCTGAATAGCTTGCTCAAGTTTTGTCCAATCACGAATTACTTTCCCTTTTTCATCGATCATGATATGTTTCATAATCTTGTGAGATTCAACATATAGAAAAGTAAGGTGTGTGAGTACATCATAGATTTCTGATCGTCCCCGCGTTACTTCTATATTCATTTGCTCTTCATCAATACGATAACAGTTTCTGCGTCTTTTTGAAGGGATAATGGTTTTAAAATGCGAGTTTTTATAGCCTTCATCACTGGTCAAATTAATGAATCGACATTCTTCAATTCCTGTGGGAAGCCTATCTATTACGTATAACAGACCTTGTAATTCTATTTTATCTTCGGAAATAGAACCGTAAATTTCTGGACGGAGCGTTAACAATGATTCTCGCAAAGTTTCACCAGAAACTCCCATAGGTTTATAGAACCCTCGATTAAATAAGTGGCGCATCGTTATATACAATCGTTCTATAGCGCTAGTGCTTTCTTGGGCGCGAGTTCTATTATGTGGCTTCAATTTTCTCATTGCTGCAAATATACATTAATTTCAATCTTGTAAAGAAATGAGTTGTTCAGCGATTTTTCGGTCGTTAGCAAGCCTCGGCAATTTATTTTGGCCTCCTAATTTTCCTTGCGATTTCATATACTGAGTGAAACTATCTTTTTTAAGTTGACGAATTTGAAGAGGTTGCAATATTTTCCCTTCAATTAAATCAAGATAATACGAATTTTGTTGTTGCATCGCTTTATTTATGGTATTTTCTATTTTCTGAAGTGATTCAGGCTCGCTTTCAAACTCGATAAACCATTCGTGATACGGTAACCCTTCTTCTGGATTGGTTTGCGGAGCGACTGTAAATTCTGAAATGGAAAACCCATGTTGCTTTATCGCTTCTTGCATAGCTTGTTCTACTTCTTTCCCAATCACATGTTCTCCAAATGCCGAAATAAAATGTTTAATCCTTCCTGAAACAATTACCCGATACGGTTTTGTGGAAGTAAACTGAATAGTATCACCCACGTTATAGGCCCATAACCCTGCGTTGGTTGAAACAACCATTACATAATTAACACCTATTTTCACATCACCAATAGTAAGCCGATCGGGGTTTTCATCGAAAAAGTGTTCGGCTTCAATAAATTCATAAAAAATACCTGAATCGAGTAGTAACAACATCCCATTGGCATCTTGCTTATCTTGAAAGGCAAAAAACCCTTCCGAAGCAGGAAAAAGTTCAATACTATCTACTTTTCGCCCTATCAATGATTCAAATTTGGCTCGGTACGGCTCGTAATTTACACCGCCGTAAATAAACAATTGAAAGTTTTTAAAAAGATCGCCCACGTCTTTTCCGGTATTTGCTCGTAATCGCTCAAAATACATCTGTACCCAAGACGGAATACCACTTATCACAGTCATATTCTCTGCTTTGGTTTCTTCTACAATGGCATCGACTTTAGTTTCCCAATCGTCTATACAATTGGTCTCCCAGCTTGGCATGCGGTTTTTTTGAAGGTATGCAGGAACATAATGCGCCACAATACCAGAAAGCCTTCCTAGTTTAATCCCATTTTTTTCTGTCATTTCGGGGCTTCCTTGTAAAAAAATCATTTTTCCATCTACAAAATCGGCGTTTCCGGTTTCGTGTATGTAGCTAAGGATAGCGTTCCGGGCGGCTTCCACGTGATGTGGCATTGATTCTTTGGTTATAGGGATGTATTTCGCTCCGCTAGTAGTTCCGGAGGTTTTAGCGAAATAGAGTGGTTTGCCGGGCCATAAAATATTTTCTTCACCTAACACAACCCGATCTACATACGGTTTTAGTTCTTCGTAATCCCGAATGGGAACTTTTTGTGCATAATCGGCAGGGGATTGAATAGCATCAAAATTATGATCTTTTCCAAAGGCGGTGTTTTTTGCTTCAGAAATAAGGGTTTTAAATACTTTTTGCTGGGTCTTTACCGGATTTTGTGACCATTTTCTAATTTTGGAAACAACAATTTTTGCGAAAATTTTAGCTGCTAAGGATTTTATAAACATAATTTGCTATTCAAAATCTATAAAATTTGTTGGGTTGATAGGGTAACCGTCACGCCATAGCTCGAAATGGAGGTGCGGACCTGTAGTGAGTTCTCCTGTGCTGCCTACTGTAGATATTACCTCCCCCGCTTTTACAAATTCTCCTTGTTCTTTGGTCAAAGAGGCATTGTGTTTGTAAACGGAGAGCAAATCGTTGCGGTGTTTAATGAGCATAACATAGCCCGTTTCGGCAGTCCATTCGGCAAAAATTACCGTTCCATCTGCAATGGCCTTTACTGGAGCGTTTTTAACCGTAACAATATCAACGGCATAATGTTTTTCAGCTGGATTGTAAACTTGAGAAATTCTCCCTTTCACAGGGGCAAACAGTACGTAGTTTATCCCCGAATCACTCAACAATGGATTGTATTTATCTTCTTGCGACACTTTTTCTCGTAATAATGAATCTTCTTTTGAGGCAGATAAATCTACTTCCGAAGCATCCACACTAGCGGCATTGAGAATAGAATCTTTATTAAAATGAACCGTTTTAACGTCACCTGTGAGGACTTTTCGTATCGAAGCAAGGTATTGGTTATTTATGTCTAGTTCGCGCTGTATAGAGTCTGTTTTGTAGGTTAAACGAGTGGCACGTTGCTTCAATTTGGTTGAAGAATAGCCTGGAATGTATTCCCGAAGGGGTGTAAAAGCAATTAATACGGTGGTTCCGGCAATTAAAAGTAAAGCAGAAATAACACTAAATACAAATACATTTAACCGGTTTAACTTAAAGGAGAAGCGTTCTTCAAATGTGTCCTCATTAAGCACAACCAACCGGTATTTGTGCAACAGCTTCTTTTTTATCTTTTTTGTTCTTTTTTCTTTTTTAGCCATGGTATCAACTTGCTAGTACAAATATAAAACAATCTTGCGCCCTCCTGCACTAAACTTATACTGAAAACGTTTTATGTAAGGAATTCTTGTTACCTTTGCCTTATAAAATTTTATATGATGATTGCACTCTTTTTACCCCTTGCTATAGGCCCTTGGCAAATTGTTTTAATAGTATTGGTCGTTTTGCTATTGTTTGGCGGACGTAAAATACCAGAATTAATGCGAGGTCTGGGTAGCGGAATTAAAGAATTTAAGGACGCTTCTAAAGACGAAAATGAAGAAACTAAACACGTAGAGGACAAAAATTAATCCTTCTCTAGTATTAAAAAATTAAAAACCCGCTGCTTTTTATGAAAGTAGCGGGTTTTTAGTTAATGTCTCTTTTAACTTAGTTAGTAAGCTTCGCAGATCGTAAAATAGACTCCAACTCAAACTGTAAATCCCTTTTTTCTACGGACGGTGCGTATGTAAATCCTTCCAGTATTAAATACCGGTCGCGTTCTTCATCTTTTATAGCAAAATTTACAAAAGGACCTCCCATAAAGGCACCTTTCACTTCCCAAGTACCTTTCGTCTCGTAAGCAAAATGGCCATCTATTTCAGATTTAAAAAGATAGGGAGCGTAGGCATCTTCAGTTATAAAACGGCCTTCATCTTCGACAGGTAAATAGCCACCGCCAATCGAGTCGCGCATTTTAATAATCTGGCTTACTGCCATACTATCATTAGTTATAGTATTCAATGGCACTGTGTAGATTAAAATATTTGTTGTTCCAGATTTTAAGTTTTTCCGCAACCAATAAAAATCATCGCTTGAATTGGCAAGGCGATAGGCAGAAGGAACTTTTAAACTAACTCCGAATCGCTCTTTAAGTGAATCAGTGTCCATCATTGATACCTTGGTACGGCGTTGGCGTTCTTTTATTTCTGAAGCGTGAAAGGCTTCAATTATTTGTTCGTGTTTTTGCTCAATTAATTTGATTAATTCTTCTTCTGAAGTAGCAGTGATAATAGCACCTACTTGTGGTCTAGCATATTCATTTTTGGCAATTTTCACTTTGCTTTCCTTTCCTAAACTCACGTGAAGAAAAATACGATTGGTTCGAGCAAAATCGGTAAAAGTTGAAACCGGCATTTGGTTCATCGTAAACAAAGGCTCGTCTTGAGGTAAACCGTCGGTTGGAGCTGCAAAATACGTTCTTATTTCTTCCCCAACAGGACCATTCCATAAATCGTTGTCGATAACAACTTGTAAGTTATTAATGTTTCCAACGGAATTAGGGCGATACGAAGTGTCCTTTTTCCCTGAGTCGTTGCAAGAGAATAGTATAAAAACCGCTAGAAAAGCGATGTACATTGTTTTCATAATAGTGTTTTTGTTGGTTCTTTAGCCTTTTTGAATTTTTAATTTCATTCCTGGCTTTAAGTTAGTACCACTAATATCGTTCCAATTTTTAATTTTTTCAACGGTAACTCCAGGAAATTTTTGAGATATGCTCCATAATGAGTCTCCATTTCTAACCGTATATAGCTTCACATTATTAGTTGAAGCAGTTGTTTTTGAAGATCCGCCTACTGGTTTTCGGGGGTGAATTGTTAAACGTTGCCCCACTCGCAACCTGTTGCTTCTAAGGCCGTTCCATCGTTTTATTTGACTCACGCCCACACCGTATCGTTCAGCAATTTTACCTAGATAATCACCGCTTCGTACTCGATATCGAATACGTTCTGGGTGGTCCTTTACATCGTCTAAAGGCTTTTCACGTTCGTTTAATTTTTTTTCAGCGTACGCATAAATCGCCTCTTCATGAGTTACAAATTTTCCTATTTGATCAATAGGAAGGCGTAGCACATAGTTTTCATCTTTAATAACAGGGATAATTCCTAATTTATACGATGGATTTAAATACTCAATTTCTTCCTTTGGAATAGATGTAATTTCAGCAATTTGATCAAAAGTTATCATCTTCTTTACCTTAACAGTATCAGTAGCAATAAAGGGAACCTGTGGACCAGAACTTTTTAAACCAAGTTCATCAGCATATTCAAAAATATACATGGTTGCTAAGAAAGCTGGTACATACCCCGCCGTTTCACGTGGAAGATAACTGCGAATATTCCAGTAGTTTCTCTTGCCTCCAGAACGACGAATCGCTTTTGCTACATTTCCGGGACCTGAATTATAAGCCGCTAATGCAAGATCCCAATCTTCTAAACTATTATATAAACTGAAAAGATATTTGCTAGCTGCTTCAGTAGCCATAGTAGGGTCTGAACGCTCATCCACATAAGAGTTTACGTCTAAACCGAACATTTTACCCGTGCTAAACATAAATTGCCAAAGACCTGTTGCTCCTACCCGAGAAACCGCTCGAGGATCTAAAGCAGATTCTACTATAGCGAGGTATTTCATTTCTAAAGGCAAACCATACCGGTCCAACTGTTCCTCAAACATAGGAAAGTAATAATCACTTAACGACATCAGTCTGGATAGGCTGTTTCGGCGATTTTTTAAGTAGCCGTTTATCACCCTTTCTAAGGATGTATTATATTCTACATTAAAAGGAGTACGGGCATTTAATTCGGCCAAACGTTGTTTTAAAACTTCGGTAGGAACCTCCTTATAAGGAAGCGGATCGTAGGTTTGGTTTTGGACCGTACCATACATTTCTTCAAAACGACCAGTGGAAAATAACTCTTGCAACCAAAGACTATCCACTTTTCTGGCATTTGCCATATCTTCTAATGAAAAAACCATCGTATCTTTCACTTGAGTGGCAACGACAGTTTTAGGTAAATCTCCAGTTATTTTTTGTACGGTTATAGAATCTATTACTTGTAGATTTTTTTTCTTGAGAGAATCGATTGGTTTATCTTGAGCATACGAAGTACATAATCCGAATACTAATATGCTTGAAACAAAAAGGAGTTTTTTCATAGTCTTAATAGCCTGGGGTTAAGCTTAAAATATTATTAAAAATACACAAAAGGAAAAAATGGACAACTAATTTTAATATTTATTCCTTTGTTTTAACGATTTTGATAGAGTTTTATTCTCTAATGGCTTTAATTCCGGGAAGGGTTTTTCCTTCTAGCATTTCAAGCATAGCACCACCTCCGGTAGATACATAGCTTACCTTATCAGAGAAGTTAAACTTTTTTACTGCAGCTACCGAATCACCTCCACCTACAAGTGAAAATGCACCATTTTTGGTAGCTTCGGCAATAGCGTTACCTAGATTAATGGTTCCTTTAGCAAAAGGTTCCATTTCAAAAACACCGGCGGGACCGTTCCAAAGTATGGTTTTAGACTCTGAAATAACGGAAGCAAATAATTCATTCGATTTAGGACCAGCATCTAAGCCCATCCATCCTTCAGGAATCGTATCGATGTCACTAACATCGGTCGTTGCCATTTCAGAAAAACTATCGGCAATAATAGCATCGGACGGTAAATGTATAGCTACACCTTTATCTTTTGCTTTTTTCAGGATTTCAAGTGCCAATTCTTGTTTGTCTTCTTCCACTAAGGAAGCACCCACCTTTCCGCCTTGGGCTTTTACAAAAGTAAATGCCATGCCACCACCTATAATTAGATGATCAATTTTATCTAAAATGTTTTCAATTACAGTAATCTTTGAAGAAACTTTAGCCCCACCGATTATGGCAGTCACAGGAGGTTTTCCGTCAGTCAATACTTTATTTACATTTTCGATTTCTGAAGCTAACAGTAATCCAAAACATTTATTTTCCGGAAAAAACTCAGCTATCACAGCAGTTGAAGCATGAGCTCGGTGCGCAGTTCCAAAGGCATCATTTACGTAATAGTCGCCTAATTTGGCTAATTTTTCAGCAAAAGTACGATCCCCTTGTTTTTCTTCATCGTGATACCGAAGGTTTTCAAGCAATAAAATTTCACCAGATTTTAAATTCTCAACAGCTTGTTCTACTGTTTCTCCAATACAGTCATTTACAAACTTTACGGTTACTCCTAGAGTATTAGTCGCGGCATCTACCACGTGCTGTAAAGAAAATTCTGCTTCTTTGTTTTTCGGGCGACCTAAATGCGACATTAAAATACAACTTCCTTCATCTTCCAAAACGTTAATTATAGTTGGTTTTGCAGCTTCAATCCGGGTAATATCTGTTACTTCGTGGTCATCATTTAACGGTACATTAAAATCTACACGAATTAATACCCTTTTTCCTTTAAAGTTTACATCTTTTACTGTTTTCATACTTGAAATTTTACAGTTGCAAATATAGTTTTTTAAACGGCAATGCTGAAACGATTAACAGGGCATACTTCTGTGGTTATTTTGTTTAAAATTTCCGAAGAAAAAATATGTAGCTTTGCGTATGGATTTTTCAGAACTTATTGGTCAAAAACACCTGCAATCCCACTTGCTTACCACGATTGAAAATGGGCGTATTCCACACGCTCAGCTCTTTATAGGCAAGGCTGGAACGGGTGTCTTACCTGCAGCAATAGCGTATGCTGGCGCAATTTTATGCACCAATTATGAACAAGATTCAGCTGCTTATAACAAATGTTCCCAACAGATAGCAAAGCTAGCACATCCAGACCTGCATTTTGTGTATCCGGTTAACACCAATGACAAGGTAAAAAAACATCCAGTTTCCGATAATTTTAGTGAAGAATGGCGGGAGTTTATGAAAGAAAATCCTTACGGATCACTGTTTCAATGGCTTCAAAAATTAGGAATTGAAAAGAAACAAGGGACTATTAAGGTTGATGAAGCAGCCGATATAATGAAAAAGCTGTCATTGAAAGCCTATGAAGGCGGCCATAAAGTGATGATTATTTGGATGGCCGAAAAAATGAATACCCAATGTGCCAATAAAAT